>JBJEQK010000030.1:0-4027 GCA_051881715.1 Acutalibacteraceae bacterium | reverse complement strand
CCTGAATTCGTATTTCTCTTGTTTCTTCACACTTTGTTCAGTTTTCAGGGTATACAGCGAAACGTCTTACCTTTGCAGGTAGGACGTTTTTCTTTTTCAAGGAGGATGGCATATGATTGGTTTAAAGAAAGATACGGTTGCACTTTTGCCGCATGATCCTGAATGGGGTGTGGAAGCAGAAAAAACGAGCGAACGGTTGAAACAAATTTTGGGTGATGCCGTTGTGGATATTCAACATATCGGAAGCACGTCGATTCCATCCATTTGTGCCAAACCTATTATTGATCTTGCAGTGGGTGTGCGTTCTTTTGATAATGTGCTGAAGTATAATGCTCAATTAGAAGCCGACGGATTTTATTACCGTCCGGGAAAAATAGACGATCAGCTTTTGTATGCCTGCGGCAGTTATTATGACGGTACGGGAGATTTGCAAAGTCATTTTGTTCACGTCGTTTTGTACGGCAGCAAGGCATGGGTGGATTACATCAACTTTCGTGATTATCTCATTGCCCATGCGGATGTGGCAAAAGCCTACGAATCGCTGAAGCTTCAGCTTGCACAGCAGACGCCGTGTGATCCCTGCAGGGAGAATTATATCGCCGGAAAACATGACTTTATTGCACAAACGCTGCGAACGGCTTTGGTGCGCTCGTATCTCGGGAAAACGGTTCAAATTGAAATCGACCGACCGATTGGATATGTACACAAGAAAGAAAACTATTCCTTGGTCTATCCCATCAACTACGGCTATATTCCCGGTGTGATCGGTGGAGACGGGGAGGAGTTGGATGTATATCTTTTGGGTGTGGATGAACCCGTGGAACGATATTTGTGTAAAATCATCGGTATTGCTTTTCGAGCAAACGATGTGGAAGATAAGCTTATCGCGGCACCGATTGGCTACCGCTTTACAAAAGAAGCCGTTGCCGCCGCAGTACATTTTCAGGAGCAGTGGTACAACACGACGTTTGAGGTAATCCAATGACACATATGTTATTTATCTCTTTTGAAGTGAATCTGTATAAAACCACATCCCCGCGACCCGAGTGTTCGGAATCGCGGGGATTATGCTTTATAGGCAAGATGCCACACGCCGATTGTTTCTTGAAAATCAAAGAAGAGTATTCAGGGTGTATTTCAACAGCTGGTACAAACCTTCAATAGCGGCACGGAAATACTCAAGAAAGCTGTCGGCGTTTATCATTCTTTCAAAAAACTTATCTGAAATCTGTTTCGCAGAAAGTTTGATGTGAACGGTAACATATTCTTCGCGCAGAACCTTGCCTTCTTCATCGACAACGACCAGAACAACTGCTGTTGTGCCGCCAACATAATTGTACCACGATGCGGAGGGGTGCATAATCATTGTTCCGGGCGCTTGATTTTCCATGTCTACCCAAACACTAACATCGTAGTCATTGAAATACGCATCACGGTAAATTACACGCTGACCCGCCTCGATGGGGGTGTGCATGGTATAGGTATACTCTTTGTCCGGCTGATAGTTCACTGTGAAGTAGCTGCGCTCTACCTCTTCTGCCGGATAGTTGTCCCAGATCCAGTCCGCCCGGAAAAAGGACACATTGCCGTTGTCGCTTACCATTTCGCCGTAGCTATCGTAGTAATAATCCGGCTTGTAGCCCAGAAAATGCACCGTCTTAAGTGAGGCGCAGCCCAAAAAAGCATTTTCACCAACAAACGTGGCATACATGGTTATGGTTTCCAAGGCAGAGCATCCCATGAAAGCTCCCTCATAAATCGCCGCATACCAGCTGCTGCCGTTTGTGGTCGAAAAGGTTTTAAGTTTTTTGCAATTTTGGAAAGCATAACACTCCACACAGAATACATCAAAAATATCATAGGTACCATTCAGTACCACACTTTCCAAATTGTCGCATTCGGCAAACGCACCCTGACCGATACAGGCCAAATTGCCGCCTTCCACGGAGCGCAGTGTGTCGCAGTCTGCAAATACGCCATCGTTAATTGAATATACGGTGTATCCGTCTACCTGATTCGGAATGACCAGATCCTGTGGCAGTGAACCTTCGTAACCGATCACATTGCAGAAGCCATCGTCAAAGTATTCGCACAGCAGGCGAAAATCGTCGTCCGTATCGGCGGCGCTTGCATTTACGGAGAATGCAGACAGCGCCATCGTCAGTACCAGACACAGGATGAGCATTTTTTTGAACATGGTTTTCTTCATAATCTTTTCCTCTCTTTTTATAATTGTGGTGTTTTTGTGCTTGCACACAAATGACCTACATTCGCATTATATCAGGTGCAATTATAAAAGTCTACATTTTTGAAAAAATTTAAGGATATCTTAAGAATTCCCATGTACTTCCAGTCTATTTGCCACAGCGCACCCAGTCTTTTTTGCTGTTTTCTCCAAAAAGTTTCAAAAAACCCTTTATTTCTTTTGCCATAGGGTGTATAATAAATGAAATTTAATTGTAGAATCGGGGTAGGAGTATGCAGAGCAAGGCGTATATTCAAAAGGTTTTGGACACCATCGAGACCGCCTATTCCACACAGCAGGACGAAATTCTGCACTGTGCGCAGGTGATCGCCGAAACCATCAAAAACAAAAGGAGCGTTTTTGTTTTCGGATGCTCCCATGCCGGTATGCTGGCGGAGGAAGTGTTCTACCGCACCGGCGGTCTGGCGATCATCAACCCGATTTTGTTTTCCGGCGTCATGCTCAACACACGTCCCGTCACCATGACCAGCAAGCTGGAAAGACTGCCCGGCTTGGGCAAGATCATTTTGGAGGATAACGGTGTACAGCCCGGAGACTGCCTGATCGTCCACTCCAATTCCGGACGCAACACGGTTCCCATTGAAATGGCTCTGGAGGCACGGAAGATGGGCGTGTACACTATCGGCTTCACCAGCTTGCAGCACTCCAAGTCCGTCACGTCCCGTCACCCCGGCGGCAAGCGACTTTTCGAGGTGTGCGACAGCGTGATCGACAACTGCGGCGTGCCCGGTGATGCGGCGATTTCCGTGCCGGGACTGGCGGAGCCCATGGGACCGACCTCTACGGCTGTCGGTGCCTCGCTGATCAATTCCATTGTCATCGAAGCGGTGGAGTGCCTGATCGAGGATGGCATTGTGCCGCCCGTTTTCATGAGCGCCAATCTGGACGGCGGGGACGAACATAACCGTAAAATTTTTGAGGAATACAAAGACAATATCTTTTATATGTGAGGAGAAAAGCGTATGAAACTGACCTTTATGGGTGCGGGTAGCACCGTATTTGCCAAAAACGTGATCGGCGACGTGATGTGCGTGCCCGCACTGCGGGAATGCGAGATCGCCCTGTATGACATTGACCCGGAACGGCTGGAACAGTCGGAGCTGATGGTCAACACACTCAATAAAAATATCAACGAAAACCGTGCAGTTGTCCATGCATATCTCGGCGTGGAAAACCGCAAAGCGGCGCTGAAGGGTGCGGACTTTGTGGTCAATGCGATTCAGGTCGGACTGTATGACCCCTGCACCATCATCGACTTTGAGGTGCCGAAAAAATACGGTCTTCGCCAGACCATTGCCGACACCACGGGCATCGGCGGTATTTTCCGCGCTCTGCGTACCATTCCCGTGCTGCATGACTTTGCCGAGGATATGCAGGAAGTCTGCCCGGATGCGCTGTTCCTCAACTATACCAATCCCATGGCGATGCTCTCGGGCTATATGCAGCGCTACACCGGCGTACAGACGGTGGGTCTGTGCCACAGCGTACAGGTCTGCTCCCGCCGTCTTTTAAAGGATCTGGGCATTGAGTTTCAGGAGCCGATTTACGAGCGTATCGCCGGCATCAACCATATGGGCTGGCTGCTGGAAGTACGCAATGCCGACGGCACAGACCTGTACCCCGAGATTCGCCGCCGTGCGATGGAAAAGCTGGACAACGACAAGGACTGCAAAGACCTTGTGCGCTACGAATACATCCGCAGACTGGGCTATTACTGCACCGAGTCCAGCGAGCACAATGCGGAATACAACAATTTCTTCA
>JBJEQK010000029.1:0-4030 GCA_051881715.1 Acutalibacteraceae bacterium | reverse complement strand
GGCGCCGCCTTTGGAATCCGCAAGCCTTTAAAAAGGCTTGACCGAAACTTTTAATACCACAAAAATCCGTGATGAACCGTTTTATTCGATCACGATACCTTTTGCCGCACGCTGTTGTGCCAATTCTCTTGTAATTCTCTCTTTCTTCTCGCCGACAATGTCGTAGAAAAAGATGGGGATGGAACAAAGCAGCAAGCTAATGCCGGGAATCAGCGTGACCAGGGAGAACATGGCGAAATTCTGTCCGGCTGTCAGATCGAATGCAAAGATCGGATTGCCGCCCGTATCGCCGTACATTTTATCAATATCAATATGCATGGCCATATACATCAGGATAATCACAACAGTTGTCATGGCGTTGCCCAGCTTGTTGACAAAGGACTGGCAGGCAGAGCCAAGACCGTTGTCCCGGTAGCCTGTCTCCCATTCCATATAATCCAGACTGTCGCACACCATGGCATAAGAAACCACGTTGATCACACCCAGCGGAATACTGGCGATAATCAAAAACGGGATGCAGATGTAAAGATTCTGCGTTGTCCAGCCGACAATACAGGACAGGACATCCGCCACAAAGCCGCCGATGCAGGTATAAATCACCAGCTGCTTGTAGTTGAACCACTTGTACAGGAACGGAAGAACGACCATTGCACCGAACATACCGACCGCAACGCTGGCCTGTATGATCATAGTAACCTTGGAGATGCTCGCCTGTGCAGCAAATTGAAGTTCTTCCGTTGTCATGCCCGTGGTGTCGGGTCCCATATAGAATCCGTAACGACCGACGTGTATCGCCGCCGCCTGAAGCATATAGCGACCGAAGCTGAGCACGCCCATCAGCACCACCAGCATCAAGGGTTTACAGTGGAAAATGCGGGAAATGACCGACCGCTCTCCCGCAACTTTTTTGGGAGCGTTGGGCAGTTGAATGCGCTCCTTGACCTTAAAGGAGGACAGCGCAAACAGGGACATTCCGATCACCGACGCCACAATGGCGGAATAGAGGTATTTGTTCTGCTCCAGCGTTGTTGCATCCAATCCGCCGACCCGTGCCAGAACCATACCGATGCCCAGCGGCAGGATCGTCGCAATACCCGTACCGATGCCGCCCCACGTGTGTCCGAAAGAGACCAGCTTGCCGCGTTCCTCCGGGTTTGGCGTCATCACGTTGGCACAGCTCCAAAAAGGTACGTCCGCCATGGTATTGATCATACCCCAAAAGACATAGACCACCGCCGCATAAATGTACATAACCGTCCCCGTCAAGCCGGGGTTCCAAAACAGCAATACCGTAAAGATTGCCAAGGGAACGGAAACGATCGCCGCATACGGGCGCATACGTCCCCACTTCATGGTGTGACGGTCAACGATTCGACCCATAAAGGGGTCGTTGATCGCATCCCACACACGGGCAAGCAGCATCAACAAGAGTACAAAAACGGGAGACAGCCGCATAACGCTCATGTAATAGTCCGTAATATAGCCGGACATACAGCTGTACACCAGACTTTGACCGAGTGCAGCGATCATGTAAACATTGTATTCCGACCGGGGAATATAGTTTTTCATGGGAGCCGTCACGGACTTTTCTTCTGTTTTCACCATCTGTCACACTCCTATATCAGCATTGAATCTATTATAGAGTCTCTGACAGGAAAAGTCAACAAAAAAGGCAGAGGCCGCCTTGACCTCTGCCGGTAAAAAAACTTTTTAGGATGCTTTCAAACGCAGGCGCAGCTTGTCGCTGATCATGGCGATAAACTCCGAGTTCGTCGGCTTGCCCCGGGAGGTCTGAATCGTGTAGCCGAAGTAGGAGGACAAAACGTCCACGTCACCCCTGTCCCATGCCACCTCGATGGCATGACGGATCGCACGTTCCACGCGGGAGGGCGTTGTTTTAAATTTGCGCGCAACACTCGGGTACAGCACTTTGGTCACAGAGCTCATCATGTCGCTGTTGTTCACCGTCAAAATGATGGACTCGCGTAGATACTGGTAACCCTTGATATGGGCGGGAACACCCAGCTGATGCATGATGTCGGACACCAGAATCAGGATGTTGTCCTCCGAAACCACCGTCGGATCGTGAGGCGTACTGCCCTTGTACCAACCGGTAAGCTGCGTGATGCGCTCGGTCAGCATGGGGATGTTCACAGGCTTGAGCATATAATAGTCCGCGCCGCTCTGAATGGTCTCCTTTTCCAAATTGGGATTGTTCACCGCCGACAAAACCAGCGTGATGGGTTTGCGCAGTCCCTTTTTGCGGATACCCGCCAGAACGCCCAGCGCATCCATGCGGGAAAGACAGCAGTCCATCACCAGGATATCCGGCTCTGTCTTTTCCACCATGTTCAGGATCTCCGTACCGTCTTTGGGAACAACCGTCACTTCGTACCCCGCACTGCGCAGTGCAGAGGTGCAGCCGCCGGTAAATTCCGTGCCGTCATCGGAAAGCAAAACTTTAAACTTTTTATTCATCTTTGTATTCCTCCTGTCTTTAAATGACGGCATTATTCTACCATAGTTGGTAAAAAATGTCAATACTTTTTAGGAAAATTTTTACATTTTTTCCCTTTTTTATTTAACAACTCACGATGCTTCTTTTAAGGCAGTTATTTTTTGCATTTCTTCCACCATCGTCTGCGCATAAACACCGAAGCCCTGCTGGGGATCGTTGATGAAAACATGGGTCACCGCACCGACGATCATGCCGTTCTGGATGATGGGACTGCCGCTCATCCCCTGTACAATGCCGCCGGTCTTTTCGATCAGCTTTGGGTCGGTCACTTTGACGATGAGGTTCTTCTGATGCGCGTCCGGGTTAGAAAACAGCTTGGTGATCTGTACCGTATACGCCTTGGATCCAGTGTCGTCCACTTGGGTCAAAATCTGCGCTTCTCCCTGCTGCACCTCATAGTACAGTGCCACGGGCATTTTCTCATAGACAGACTGCATCTGCGGCGAACGTCCGTAAACGCCGCTTTCCGTGTTGCGGATCAGCGTACCGACAGCGGTATTGCCAAACACACCGCAAAGCTCTCCTGGTGCGCCTGTCCTGCCCTTATAGCTTCCTTTAATAATTGCACTGACAGCCTCCCCGTTTGAAAGCGGTACGATCTGTCCCGTGTCCACATCACACACAGCGTGTCCCAGTCCGGAGAATAATCCGTACTGCGGTACATAAAATGTCAATGTTCCGATTCCTGCCGAGCTGTCCCGCACCCAAATCCCGGCGTGATACTTTCCGTCCGAAAGAGACTGCACCGGCGTCAAAACCGTGTCAAAGGTCAGACTTTCCCGCCGAACACGCAGGTGCATCGCTTCTCCGCCGCTTTGAATGAAAAGCTGCGCAAGCTCTGTGTTGCTGTTTACTGCTTTTCCGTTGACGGCGAGGATCCTGTCCCCCGTGCGTATACCTGCCTTTTGCGCAGGGCAGAGACTGCCGTTCTCCTGCGGCACCACATCCACACGAACGACAACGACGCCGTCGGTGTACATTTTGATTCCAAACGCACTCCCCAAGGGAACCGCGTATACGCGGGACGCTGATTGGATACGGCTTTTCTTCACCGCAACCGTATGCAAAAAACGTACCTGCTGTTCCGTGTCCTGCACGGCATCCGAGCCGAAAAGTGCCGGAAACTGCGGCCGGTCGCCCGCCAGTACCGGCACTGTATCCGGGATCATCCACCGCCCGTACAGCACTGCTGCAAAGGAAAAAATACAAAAAATACCCAGCACAGCAGTCGTTCTTTGCAAAAACCGTTTCATATCCCACCTCCAAACAAAATTGTGCGCACAATTTCATTTTTGCCTGTCCACGTCGGAATATTTGCGGTAAATCTTTTTTAGGCAATACCGCACAAATCGTAGCATTACCTTAAAACGGGCGCTGTCCGAATCGACAGCGCCCGTTGTGGCAAGAAATGATTTTTTAAAAAATTGGTTCATCACGGATTTTTGTAGGATTAAAATTTTCGCTCAAGCCTTTTTAAAGGCTTGCAGATTCCAAAGGCGGCGCCTTTGGTCG
>JBJEQK010000028.1:0-18334 GCA_051881715.1 Acutalibacteraceae bacterium | reverse complement strand
CCATAGTTCTTGGAGAGGAACTCTAAAAACTACTACTTTTATTATACGAGGAGGATCGCCATGTTTACGAAACTGCTCTCCCTACTGGCAAGCTTTTTGATGCTCTTTTCACCCTGCTTTCCCGCAGAGGAACCGCTTTTTGAAAGCGATCCCGTTTTGAAAGAGCCTGTCCCGGCGGCGAATGCCCTGCGCACCTACGACGCCATTCACGGCGTGGGTGACAGCGTGTTCTATATCGAACGCCCGTCCGCCGAGACGGAAACGGTCTGCGGCACGGATTTCGGCATGGACGCCGCAGCGGCGGATAATTACCCTGCGCTTTGCCGCGCGCTGGAATACTGCCGCACCCATCCCGGCACCCGTCTGGAACTGGAACCGGGGGAATACTATCTCGACAACCAAGCGCCGCTGACGATGAACGGCTTTCGGGACATGTGCATCGACGGAAACGGCGCTACGCTGATTTTCTCCAACGTGGTCACCGGCTTCGTGCTGTACGGCTGTGACTGCGTGGAGTTTCGCAACATCCGTTTTGACTGGGACTGGGAGAAGCGTCCCCTTTCTGACATCGTGACCGTCCGCAACGCCTCGCCCAAAACGGGCGAACTGGATCTGGAATTTCTGGACAGGGAGCCGGATGAAAACGCCGTGATCGCCGCCCTATCCCAGTGCGACCCGCAAAGCTATACCTACGGCGCCAAAGGCTCCAACAAGGAAGTGTATGTCTATCAGAACCCGTCCCGCATCACCGATGTACGCAAAACAGATGCCCGCACCCTACACATCACCCACGACGGCTGTCTGCGGCGCTTTGCGAACGGCGAGACCTTCATCCTGCGGTACTACGTCTACGACACCACCTTCACCGTCCTCAACGGGGAGAGCCGCAACATCACCTTTGACACCGTCAGCGTGTTCGGCTATCCCGGCGCAGGATTTTTTGTGGGCGAAAAAAGCTCCCATTTCCAGTGGGTCAACTGCTATATCGGCGCCAATCCCGACTGCCCCGACCGACGCACATCCCTTGCCGCCGACGCCATCCACATCGTCAACTCCGACGGCTGTTTCCGCATCGAAGGCTGCGACATCAGCGGGCAGGGCGACGATGCGCTGAACGTGCACGATGCCCTCGGCTGGGTCAAGGGTGTGGACGGCAACACCATCACCCTGCTTGCCAATGCACTGTATCTGCGCCGGGGCGACACCCTGCGTTTTCTCGATGAAAGCTATGCGGACGCCGACTGTACCGCCGTAGTCACCGACCTTTCGTACCACGCCGAAACCACGACCTACACCCTCACCTTGGACAAAAATGTGGACGGCGCTGTTTCCACCGACTACATCGCCTATAACCTGAACTGCGACAGCGGCAACTATGTGGTGCGGGGCAACTACATCCACGAAAACCGTGCCCGGGGACTGCTGATGCAGTCGGACAACGGTCTGTGCGAGAACAACCGCTTCTACAAAACCGAAATGCAGGCGATCAAGATCATCATGGACATCAGTCCCGGTCTTTGGTACGAGGGCACCGGCGCAGACCGGCTGGTCATCCGCAACAACACCTTCACCGAATGCGACTACATTGCCACGGGCGAAGTCATCACCATCGGCTCCAACATCGCCGGCAAAGCCGCCGTGACACAGCCCTTTACCAACATCGACATCACCGGCAACCGCTTCTCCGATTTTCCCGGGCGTGTGCTGCTGGCGGACAATGTGAACGGTCTGCAATACAGCGGCAATACCATCGAAGCCGACCGGGGAACCGCCGCCCGTGTGCGGTTCGGCAAGCACTGCTCCAACATTCGGTTTGCGGACAACACATGGAAAAATACCTTCCTCGGCACCATCGCCGCAGCCGACTCCCTCGCCGTCTGGGCAAGGGTAAACCACTGACCCAACAACAATTTGAGAGGGGCTGTACAAAACAGCCCCTCTCTTCATGGTGCGGATAACAGGGGTCGAACCTGCACGGGGGTGCCCACCAGATCCTAAATCTGGCGCGTCTGCCAATTCCGCCATATCCGCAAATATGTGTTTTAAAAAAGAAAGACCGCAGACAGTCTGCGATCTCTTGGAGCGGATGACGAGGCTCGAACTCGCTACCTCCACCTTGGCAAGGTGGCGCTCTACCAGATGAGCTACATCCGCAACTGCAAGAGAGATTATAGCAGGAGGTTCCGCAAATGTCAACCCTTTTTTGAAAGTTTTTTCATTTTTCTTTCCTTTACATTTTCGAAGCCGTTTGCTATACTTAAGGCAACACTGCACAATTGAGTGCGGTGTTGCCTTAAGTTTATTGTGGAAAGGGGCATACGGATGCGCTCGTTCAAAGCCTTGCCGTCCCTGCTTTTGCCGTGGTATGAAAGCCACGCACGTTCGCTTCCCTGGCGGGAGAACCGGGATCCTTATCGGGTGTGGGTGTCGGAGATCATGCTCCAGCAGACCCGGGTCGAGGCGGTTATCGGCTACTATGCACGCTTTCTAGAAGCGTTCCCCACGGTGGACTCCCTCGCGGATGCCGATGAGGACAGGCTGCTGAAGCTGTGGGAAGGGCTGGGCTACTACAGCCGCGCACGCAATCTGCAAAAGGCGGCGCAGAAGATCGCTGCCGAGCACGGGGGTGTATTCCCTCGGGACTACGAGAGCATCCGTGCTTTGCCCGGCGTGGGCGACTACACCGCCGGCGCCATTTCATCCATTTGCTTTGACCAGCCCCGTGCCGCCGTAGACGGCAATGTCCTGCGGGTGAGCGCCCGATACCTCAACGACGACACCCCCATCGACGAGCCGTCCTTCAAAAAAGCGGTCACGGAGAATTTGGAAAAAGTCTACCCTGTCGGCGCCTGCGGCACCTTTACCCAGTCCCTCATGGAGTTGGGCGCCACCGTCTGCACACCCCGTTCCCCGAAGTGCACTGCGTGTCCGCTGGCAGAACAATGTCTCGCCAACAAGCACGGCACAGCCGCATCGCTCCCCGTTAGGAACCCCAAGAAGGACAAAAAGATCGTCTGCAAGACGGTCTTTCTGCTGTGGTGCGGTGACGAGCTTGCCCTGTGCAAGCGGGAGGAGACCGGACTGCTGGGCGGGATGTGGGAGCTGCCGAATGTGGACACGCCGCTGGATGCGGACGGTGCCTTACGGCAGGCGGAATGCTTTGGCGTTCGGCCGAAGCAAATGCTCTCCCGGGTGAATCGGGTGCATATTTTTACCCATATCCGCTGGGAAATGGCGGGCTATACGATCCTCTGCGCCGAAAAAACTCCCCAATTCACATGGCGCACCCGGGAACAGATCGAAAAAGAGTACGGTCTGCCCACAGCCTTCCGCAAATTTCTGGAGGAAGATATCCGATGAAAAACTATGCCTTGCAGGGCTTTGAGAAATTCCGCTGTATTGCCGCCGCCTGCCCGGACAGCTGCTGCGTCGGATGGGACGTGGTGATCGACGACGACAGCGCCGCACGGTACCGTGCGATGGACACGGAAATAGGCAGAAAGATATGCGATTGTATGCATATCGACGAGGACGGCGACACGGTCTTTTCCTCCGTTCAGGGTCATTGTCCGTTTCTGCGGGAGGATCACCTGTGCGAGATCCAATGCGTCTGCGGGGAAGCGGCGTTGAGCGTGACCTGCTCCCGATTCCCACGCATCGTGCAGGAATACGACGATTTCACCGAGCGCTGTCTGTCCCTGTCCTGCCCCGAAGCTGCAAGACTCACGCTGACGGCGGACAGACTGCACGCACCTGTACCCCGGACCGCCGATCCGTTTTTGCAAACGCTGATCGCCCTGCGCACAAGGATGATCGCTTTGGTGCAGGATCGCCGCACCTCCCTCGGAGAAGCGCTGTGCCGATGTCTTTGCTGCGCCGAAGCAATGCAAGATCAGCTTTATGACGGCTGTGTTTGCACCGATACACCGACAGCGCCCCTGCATCCCACGGCTGTCCGCGGCGATGCATCCGCCTTGTTTCGCTTTCACGGAACGTTGGATCTGATGACAGAGGACTTCCGTGCCTTAACAAAAACGGCGTGCAGTCCCCACGCAGAGAACCGCACGCTGTTTGAAAACCTCGCCGTATACTATTTATATCGCTATATCCTGCAAGCGGTGGAGGACGGCGACATCCTCTCCAAAGTACAGCTGATGCTGTCCGCCGTCACCTTTGCGGCCTGCGCCGACGGCGACCCGGTCTCCACCGCCCGCCTGTACTCCAAGGAAGTGGAGCACTCCTACGAAAACATGGAGCAGATGTATGCGGCGTTCTATGAGAACTCCGCCTTTGCGCCGCAGTATTTTTATTCGCTCTGGGGATATTCCCCCGACAAGACCGGCTCGAAGTGTACGCCGTAGGGGTGCGCCGGATCGTCCACCGTGGCACGAATCGCCTGACAGGTAAATTCGCAAGCATTCTTCAGCACCTCTTCCATGCCCTTTCCCCGGACAATATCCGCCACCGCAACGGCGGAAAAGAGGTCGCCCGTACCGTGGTAGCTCTTTTCGACCCTGTCTGTAAAATAACAGACGGTTTCGTCCCGCTCCCGGTCGAAACAAGCGGCACCGATCTTGCCCGGCTCCCGGCTGACGCCGGTGAGGATGCTGTACCGCGGACCCATGGCGCACAGGGCACGCAGCATTTCTTCGATCTCTTTTGGGGAATAGTTTTCCTTGTATTCCCTGCCCAGCAGGAACGCCGCTTCGGTCAGGTTGGGCAGGATCACATCCGCATTTTCAACCAGCCCGCGCATCCCGTCCACAATATCTTCGTTCAATGCCGCATACAGTTTGCCGTGGTCTGCCATGGCGGGATCCACGATCAGCAGACCGCCGTCACAGAGCAGTTCCCGCATACGCAAAATAATATCAAACTGCCGCGCATCACCGATGTAGCCCGTATAGATGGCGTCAAAGCGGATGCCCTCCTGCTTCCAGTGCGCAACGATCTTCGGCATTTCATCCGTCAGATCCAGCACCGTGTAGCCGTGGAAGCCGCCCGTGTGGGTGCTCAGCAAGGCGGAGGGCAGGATCGCTGTTTCCACACCCCTCGCCGACAACACAGGCAGTGCCGCCGTCAGGGAACACTGTCCGTAGCAGGAAATATCCTGCACCGATACGATCTTTTTTACGTTTGTCATACGGATCCCTCCCGAAGAATAGTTTCAGTATACGCCGAATCGAATATGCGGGAAATACCCAAAACCGCAGCATTTTCCATAACCAGACCGTTTTATCCGAAAAATGCAGTCTCCCCCTGCGCCGAAAGGCTGACAGGGGGAGATATATCTTTCAGGAGAAAAGTTAGCTAAAAAGCTTGATCAGTGCGGAAACAGTCATAACCAGCACAAACACATAGCTCACGCTCATGCAGATACGCAGTGCAGTGGGGGTTTTGTAGCCCTCGTTCACATCCTTACGCCAGATCAAAAGCGTGATGAACAAACCCGCTACCGGGGTGGCAATGGACGTGCCCAGATTGGCAAGAAAGATCAACTGTGTGGGCGACCCGCCGTAGCTGTAGCAGACGACTGCGCCGAAGGCAAGACAAAGCATACAGCCGATGCGCACAAAGCGGGAGCTCAGGCGCACGTCCTTGTCGAATCCGGCGCCGAGAAGCACCATGCCGCGCTGTGTGTTGCCCAAAAGAGAGGAAAAGCCTGCGCCCAAAAGAGCAATGCCCATAATGTATCGGGCGGCGTTGCCCATGATGGGCACCAGCATTTCCGCCAGCTGTGCCGGTGTTTTGATGGACTGACCTGTGGGGTTGAGGACGATGGCGCCGACGAGGATAATTGCACCCGAAATCAGCACCACGCTCAGCACGTGCACCAATGCGTCGGTGAACATGACGCCGTTGAACAAGTCCTCCTTTTTCCACTTCTTCTCCTTGCCGAGGTAGGTGTTGTACACGCCTGTCGTCACGGAAGCGTTGGTGGAAACGAACGCCAGTGCGGTTGTCAGACTGCCCGCAGGCAGTGCAAAGCCGACCACGCCCTTGCCGAACGCCGACCAGTCGGGACCGCCGACGCCGATCAGCGTGGCGTAGAAAGAGACGATCATGCCGAGAATGCAGACGGTGATGATCTTTTCCACCTTGGAGTACACATTCTTGGCAAAATAGCAGTAGACGATGACGGCCAGCATAATGGCGGAACCGATCTTCCAGTTCAGTCCCGTGACCAGATTCATGCCAGCGCCCGTGCCGGAGATATTGCCCATGGTAAAAAACAGGCAGGCGAGAAAGGTTGCTACGCTGACTACGCCGGAAGCTACGGGACCGTAGTACTTGCGAATCTGATGGATGATCGGCATCCCCGTCATGATTGCCAGACGGTTCGTGGTCATCATAAAGGTGATGCCCATGAAGATGATGGGGATCATAATCCAAAGCAGGGCGTAGCCGTAGCTTGCGCCCAGCATGGCTGCAGTGGTGATGGCGCCGGGTCCAATGACGATACCGGTTGAGATCAAACCGGGACCGATGCGTTTGAGCAAATCCTTGAGCGGCAGGCGTTTCACGTCTGTGCCGAAGGTTTTTTCGTTGGTACTCATAGACGTCTCCCTTTCTTTATAAACAGGAAAACAGGGGCACAGTGCCGGTCGGCGCTGTGCCCTTTGCAAACAGTCTTACTTATACTGTTCCATGTCCACCTTGGGCAGGCCGCTGCGCTCCAGACCGAGAGCAACCCAGTCCTTTTCCTCCTGATTCAGGGGAAGAACGGGTTTGCGCATCAGTGCGCTGGAGAAGATGCCACGCTGATACAGCGCTTCCTTCAGGCGGGCATGCGCTTCGCCGGAGGGCTGACCGCCGCCGTAGATCGCCTGAGAAATGTGATAGATGCGATCAGACCAATCCTGCGCTTCCTTGAGGGTGTGCTGGTCAGGATGGGCAAATACCTCGCGGGCGGGGCAGATCAGTTCCGGCACACAGCCTGCGAAGCCGATCAGTGCGCCGTCCATGCCCGGGAACCAGCTCACGCACAGGGTCTCGTCGTGGCAGGTGATCAGAGAAATGTCGGGGCATTCCTGGCGAAGCAGGCGGACATCATGCTCGTAGATGGAGGTCACGCGGGTGCCCATCTTGATGCACTTGACGTGGTCGATCTCCTTGCACATTTTGATCAGCGTTTCCACGGGGTAGAACGCCTTGGAAGTGGCGGGATAAAGGTGGATGATGATGTCGATGTCGGCACCCTCGGCAACGTCCTTGATGTACTGGAAGGGAGCATCGGGATTCATGCCGAAACGCAGCCACATATGCGGGGGCATCAGCAGGATGCCGTCTGCACCGGCTTCCTTGGCTTCACGTGCCATCTCGATGGATTCGGCGGTGTTTTCGCAGTTGACGCCGGAGATGATGGTCATGACATCGCCGCATTCCTCGGCGCAAATCTGGGTGGCACGCTTGCGCTCGGCACGGGTAAGGCCGGTGATCTCACCGGTGTGACCGTTCACAACCAGGCCTTCGATGCCCTTGCCGTAGAAGCTCTTGAGCCAGCGCAGATAGGCGCGGAATTCAGGCTCGTTGATGGAGTAGTCATCATTCAGCGGGACGGAAACAGCGGGGAAAATTGTCTTAAAATTCTTAACCTTTGCCATGATAAAATCTCCTTTTCTTCATTTCAATGTTTTGTGTGGATTCGATTGCCTTTCGGTTTCCCCTGTCCGCTGCGCGCCTGCGGCGTGGAATTTATGCAATCGTTTGTGTTCTTGCTGGCTGTATTGTAACATAGGACTTTTTCACCGTCAATAGATTTTGCTTTGCCTGCAATGTTTTGCATATCGTCTGCAATTTTTTGCAGAATTTGTATATTATGTGCATAACATAGAACAAGTTTTATGCATATTGCCGAAACCCATATCCATGTGTTTTCTTGCTTTTTTTGCGCATTTTATATATAATGAAAGAAAGTACAATCGTTTGCATTCCAAAAATATACAAACGATTGCAGGAGGGATTCTATGGCGACCTTAAAGGATGTGGCAAAGCTTGCCTGCGTGGACGTGAGCACCGTTTCCCGTGCGCTGAACAACACCTCGTATGTCCACCCGGACACCAAGGCGCGGATCTTCGCCGCCGTCAAGGAGCTGAGCTATCAGCCCAATATTCTTGCCCGAGGGCTGCGGCAGGGGAAGCGCAATACCATCGGCGTGGTGGTGCCCCGGCTGCGTCTGACGCTTTTCGCCGAGATTGCCCAAGGCATCGAGCAGGCGGCGGATCGTCTGGGCTATGCGACCCTGATCAGCACCACGGAGGAGAATCCCAAGCTGGAACGGGAATC
Organism: Acutalibacteraceae bacterium; assembly: GCA_051881715.1. Classification (GTDB taxonomy): domain Bacteria; phylum Bacillota; class Clostridia; order Oscillospirales; family Acutalibacteraceae; genus UBA1425. The sequence continues at coordinate 10,047 of JBJEQK010000028.1, read as the reverse complement.
CCTGACCCGGCTGCGCAACGGCTTCGTGGACGGGATCATTCTGGCCGGAACCGGCGCCAACGGCCGCTTGGTTCGGGATATCAAAAGCAGCGGGCTGCCCATTGTGCAGGTGGTGCGGCGGCAGGAGCGGGATATCAGCAGCGTGGTCGCAGATTACGAAGCCTGCGGCTATGATGCCACCGTCTTTCTGGCCGACAAGGGCTGCCGGCAGATCGGACTGATCAATGGTTCGATGAACATCGCCCCCTATTTGGGACGCTACAACGGCTACAAAAAAGCCATCGCTCTGCGGGGTCTGCCGGAGATCACTACTATTTCCCGGGAGCCGTGGAACAGCTTTGAATACGGATATCAGTGCGCCGGTCAACTTCTGGATGAAAACCCGAGGTTGGATGCCATTATGGCGGCAGTGGACGTGCAGGGACTGGGTGCATTGCGTGCGTTTAAGGAGCGCGGTATTCGGGTACCGCAAGAGGTGCGCCTCGTCAGTCTGACGGGACACGCCGTGGGCAGTATGCTGGAAACCGCCATGACCTCCTTCGAGATTCCGGCGCTGGAAATGGGCGAAAAGGTCACGCAGATGCTGGTGGAGGAGATCGAAGCGCCTGCGGAGCATAAACCGGGTCCGCGGCATCTTGTCTTTCCCGCATCCTTGGTCGAGCGGGAGAGCACCTGAAAAAATTTTTTCAAAAAGCTTGACAAACGAAAAAATCGGTGTATAATAGTGCGCATAAAGGCAAGGGCGTCTTGGAGCGAAAGTTCCAAGACGCCTTTTCGCTTAAAAAAAACATACCGAAACCACGAGACAAAGGCGCCTTGCAGGAAAATGACAGCGTCTGTGTCTCGTTTTTTTCGGGAAAAAAGGAGAAAGATGATTATGCAATTCAGTGCGGTAAACACCATTTGGGTGCTGTTGGGCGCCGCTTTGGTGTTCTTCATGCAGGCGGGCTTCTCCATGTGTGAAGCCGGCTTTACCCGAGCGAAAAACACAGGCAACATTTTGATGAAAAACCTGATGGACTTCTGTATCGGCACCCCAAGCTTTTGGCTGGTGGGCTTCGGCGTAATGTTTGGTGCGGGCACCGGGCTGTTCGGATGGATCGACCCGCTCATCATGAAGGATTACAGTCACGTTCTGCCGGAAGGCGTGCCGCTGTGGGCGTTTGCCATCTTCCAGACCGTGTTCTGCGCCACGGCGTCCACCATCGTGTCCGGCGCCATGGCAGAGCGCACGAAGTTCAGTGCCTACTGCATCTATTCCGCAGCCATCTCCCTGATCATCTACCCCATCTCCGGGCACTGGATCTGGGGCGGCGGCTGGCTGAGCGAATTGGGCTTCCACGATTTTGCCGGTTCCACGGCCGTGCACATGGTCGGCGGCGTTTGCGCCCTGATCGGCGCCGCGATCCTCGGTCCGCGTATCGGCAAGTACGGCAAGGACGGCAAACCTCGTGCCATCCTCGGACACAACCTGTCTCTGGCGGCGCTGGGTGTGTTCATCCTGTGGTTCTGTTGGTTCGGCTTCAACGGCGCCTCTACAGTGGGCATGGCGACCGACGAGCAGATGGTCTCCGCCGGACTGATCTTCTTCAATACCAACCTGACCGCCGCAGTCGCCTGCTGCACGACCTTGGCGTTCACTTGGGTGCGGTATAAAAAGCCGGATGTGTCTATGACCTACAATGCGGCGCTGGCCGGTTTGGTGGGCATCACCGCCGGCTGTGACGCGGTCAGCCCTGTGGGTGCCGCCATCATGGGTCTGATCTTCGGCATCGTCGTGGTGCTGTCGGTGGAGTTCTTTGACAAGATCGCCAAGATCGACGACCCCGTGGGCGCCGTCTCTGTCCACTGCGTGTGCGGTGCGCTGGGCACCATCCTGACCGGTCTGTTCGCCACAGGCGTCTCCACCGAAAAGGGTCTGTTCTACGGCGGCGGTTTCCACTTCCTCGGCGTGCAGACGCTGGGCGTTGTGAGTGTGGCGGCATATGTGGCAATCGTTATCACAATCGTATTCCTCGTACTCAAGCACACCATCGGTCTGCGGGCAGACAAAGCGGACGAACTGGAAGGACTGGATATTTCCGAGCACGGTCTGCTCACGGCGTATGCCGGCATTGCCATGCTGCCGGATACCGTGACGGCGGATGAGGATCTGCCGGTTGCCGTCACAGGCGATGTGCCGATGGCGGAAGCTGTTCCCGTGCGCAAGGAGCCTTCCTTTGAAGTTGCCGAGCCGGGCAGCCCGAAATTTACCAAGATCGAAATTATCTGCAAGGAGTCCCGTTTTGAAGCGCTGAAGAAGGCGCTCATGGAGGCAGGGATCACCGGCATGACCGTCTCCCATGTGCTGGGCTGCGGCTTGCAGAAGGGCAAGCCGGAATACTACCGCGGCGTAGAGGTGGAAGCGAACCTCCTGCCGAAGGTGCAGGTGGACATCGTGGTCAGCAAGGTGCCGGTGCGTACGGTCATCGAAACGGCGAAGAAGGTGCTGTACACCGGGCATATCGGCGACGGCAAGATCTTCGTCTACGATGTGGAAAACGTGGTCAAGGTTCGTACCGGCGAAGAAGGCTACGACGCCTTGCAGGACGTGGAGTAACCGACAATTCCGTTCTTCTTATTATACTTGGCAGCACCCCCGGACGGCTTTACGTCGTCCGGGGGTGCTGCCGTTATAGAGATTTGTTTCGGAGAAAATCATATTATAAAAAATGGATTTATTTAAACAAACTTGTTATAAAATTGAAAAGTAAATAAAAAAACGGCTGTTTTTTTATTTACTTTGTGACACGAAGGAAATTACCGCAAATTAACCAAGAAGATTTGTTTCCTCGGCATAGAAGTGCCCCCTATGGCAGCAGAATAGGAGAGTCTGCCATAGGGGGTGGCTTTTTGCTGTCCGTTTTGCCGGATCTGTACAAAAAACCGTTGGAGAGATGAGATGCAGAGACCTACGTCCAAGTTTGGCGTTGGAGCCGGTTCAGCCCCTGCAAGTCCATAGTAGCAGGAAAAAATCGGGATTGCAACCGAATCGGAATGAACGGGCGTGTTTTGGGAATGAACGGGTCGATGCACGGAAAATCAGACGTGCCTGTGCGTTTTGGCTATTGCAAAAGCGGGGGGTTGCTGATATAATGAAACTGTCTTATTGTCGGGAGGAATGACTTTTGAAGATCGTATTTGTCTGTACGGGCAACACCTGCCGCAGTCCCATGGCGGAGGGACTCTGCCGGGTTCTTTTGCAGGAACGGGGGGCGTCGGATGTGGAATGCACCAGCTGCGGTCTGGCCGCACAGCCGGGGATGCCTGCGTGTGAAAACGCCGTCACCGCCGCGCTGGAATACGGCGCGGACATTGCCGGACATCGTTCCCGGGGCTTGACGCCGTATCTGCTGGAGGACGCCGATCTTTTTGTCTGCATGACGGAAAGTCATGCCCGCCTGATCGCACAGTATGTGCCGCAGGAGAAAATACGCCTGCTCGGCGGCGGGATCCCCGACCCCTACGGCGGAGATTTGGACGTCTATCGCCGCTGTGCGGCACAAATCGCTTCGGGTCTCGAAGCCTTGATTCAGGAGGAATTGCAAAAATGAGCATGATTACAGCTATCCCTTTTTCCGATGTGGAGATCACGGACGGCTTTTGGGCGGCACGACAGACACTCAACCGCACCGTTACCCTCGAATGTGTCCGAGAGCAGTTCGAGCAGACGGGACGTTTTGCGGCGTTCCGCTGTGACTGGAAGGAGGGCGAGCCGCACAAACCCCACATTTTCTGGGATTCCGACGTGGCGAAGTGGCTGGAGTCTGCGGCGTATATTCTGGAAAAAACGCCGGACGAAAAGCTGGAAAGCTATGTGGAGGCGGTCATCGACAGCATCGAAAACAATCAGGATGAAAACGGGTACTTCAACATCTATTTCACCGTGGTGGAGCCGCAGAGCCGGTTCACCCGCCGCATGGATCACGAGCTGTACTGCGCCGGTCACCTGATGGAGGCAGCGGTGGCGTACTATGAAGCCACGGGGAAACGGCGCTTTCTCGACATCATGTGCAAGTACGCCGACTACATCGACCGTGTTTTTCGTGTGGAACAGAGTGCCGCATTCAGCACACCCGGTCACGAGGAGATCGAGCTGGCGCTGGTGAAGCTGTATGTGTGTACCAAGGAAAAGCGCTATCTCGATCTGTGTATGTTCTTTCTCGATATGCGCGGCACGCCTGCGTCCAAGGACAAGGACGAGGGCTGGTCGGAGGACTACTGCCAAAACCATCTCCCCGTGCGTGAACAAAAAACCGCCGAGGGGCACGCCGTGCGTGCGTGCTACCTGTACTGTGCCATGGCGGACGCCGCACGGCTGACGGGGGACGAGGGACTGCGAAAAGCGTGCGAGGCACTGTTTGACAATATCTATTATAAACGTATGTACATCACCGGCGGCATCGGCTCGACACACGACGGCGAGCGCTTTACCGGCGACTACGACCTGCCCAATGCCGCCGCTTATGCGGAGACCTGCGCCGCCATCTCTCTGGCGATGTTTGCTTCCCGCATGAGCCTGCTGCATCCCGTGTCCAAATATGCGGATGCGGTGGAAACGGCGCTGTACAACGGCATCATTTCCGGACTGTCCCTCGACGGCAAGTCCTTTTTCTACACCAATCCCTTGGAAATCGACTTTTTGACACGCAAAGCGAACGCATTTCGCCGTTGCTACAAGCCGCTTGCCGAGCGTGTGGAAATGTTTGATTGTTCCTGCTGCCCGCCGAACATCACGAGGGTCATGGCGTCCTTGGGCGGACTTGTCTATGCGCAGGGCGCGGACACGCTCTTCGTCCACCAGTACATGAGCAGTACGGTGAAAACGGACGGCGGACAGCTTACCCAGCAGACGGATTATCCGAATACGGGCACAGTGCATTTTACCGTGGAAGGCTTCGGCGGCAAGCGTGTCGCCGTGCGCATCCCCGCATGGTGCCAGCGGTTCGACATGGACGGCGCAGAACCCGAGGTCAAGGACGGATACGCTTATGTTGCCGTGGACAAGGACGATTTTGCATTTACGCTGATGCTCGAAATGAAACCGACGTTCTACGAAGCGTCGCCGAAGGTGGCGGCGGATATGGGCAAAGTCGCGCTGCAAAAGGGGTCCGTGGTCTATTGCCTGGAGGGCGTGGACAACGAGGGCGACCTGCACGGACTGTGTGCGGACATCTTTGAAACGCCGGAGGAAAGCGTGGAACCGACTTTGGGCGTGCCGATGCTCACGGTGAACGGCTGGCGCAAATTTGCCTGCGGCTGCTGTACGGGAGCGCTGTACCGTCCCGTGAACGGCGACTACCGCAAGACGAAACTGCGCTTCGTCCCGTACTATGCCTTTGGAAACCGCGGCGAAAACGATATGACCGTTTGGGTGACGAAATTCTGATGCGGTACGAAATCATACCCATGACGGCGGCACATATTCCGCAGCTTGCCGCACTGGAACAGGTCTGCTTCTCCACGCCGTGGACGCAGCAAGCGCTGGCGGAGGAGCTGTCCAACGGGCAGGCGCATTTTCTGGTGGCGCAGTCGGACGGCGAAGTTCTGGGCTATCTCGGGGTGCAGGAGATCGCCGGAGAGGGCTACATCACCAATGTGGCGGTGTTCCCAAAGGCTCGGGGACAGGGCATTGCCACGGCACTGCTCACCCAAGCTTCGCAAGACGCCGCCCGGCGGGGCTGCGCATTCCTGACCTTGGAGGTGCGGGAAAGCAATGCCCCCGCCATTGCGCTGTACGAAAAAATGGGCTATACACAGGTGGGTCAGCGGAAAAATTTCTACCGTGACCCGCCGGAGAATGCCCTGCTGTACACAAAGTATTTGAAGGATGTGCAACCATGAAGATCCTTGCCATTGAAAGCTCCTGCGACGATACCGCCGCCGCCGTGGTGGAAAACGGACGGGACGTCCTGTCCAACGTGGTCGCCTCGCAGGTGCCGGAACATATTTTATACGGCGGCGTGGTGCCGGAGATCGCATCCCGCCGGCACGTGGAATCCATCGTCGGCGTGGTGCGTGAGGCGATGCACCAAGGCGGATGCACCTACAGCGATCTGGACGCCGTGGCGGTGACCTATGCGCCGGGACTGATCGGCGCACTGCTGGTGGGTGTGAACTTCGCCAAAGGGCTGTCGTTTGCCACGGGACTGCCGCTGGTGCCGGTGCACCATCTGCGCTCCCACATTGCCGCCAACTATTTGACCCACCCCGATTTGGAACCGCCCTTTTTGGCGCTGGTGGTGTCCGGCGGTCACAGCCACATCGTGCAGGTGGACAGCTATACCGCATTCCGCATCATCGGCCGCACCCGGGACGATGCGGCAGGAGAGTGCATGGACAAGGCGGCGCGGGCCATCGGACTGCCGTACCCGGGCGGGCTGAACCTCGACAAGGCGTCGGTGGACGGCGACCCCAAGGCGTACAAGTTCCCGAAGCCCAGCGTGTCGGGCAGTCCCTATGACTTCAGCTTTTCCGGGATGAAAACCGCCGCCGTCAATCTCCTGCACAACGCACAGCAGAAGGGTGAGACGGTGCCCGTGGCGGATTTCGGCGCGTCCTATATCGCGGCGGTGGTGCGCTCTCTGACGGAAAATACGGAAAAAGCGGCGGTGGATTGCGGCGCACAAAAAATCGTGCTGGCAGGCGGCGTTTCGGCAAATTCCGTTCTGCGCCGGGAATTCGGCAAGCTTTGCCAAAAGCACGGCTGGTCACTGTATATGCCTGAGCTTCGGTACTGCGGCGACAACGCCGCCATGGTCGGCGCACAGGGCTACTATGAATTTTGCGCGGGCAAGCGTGCGGACGCCGCACTGAACGCCCGGGCGACAATGGGGATTGATGTGGGATGAGAGACTGTATCAGCGACGCCTACAGCGTACTGCGCACGGTGACGCCCCTTGCCGGCATGGACTGCGGACGACTGTGCGGCGCACGGTGCTGTAAAGGCTCCGACAATGACGGCATGGAGCTGTTCCACGGCGAGGCGAAGCGCTTTCGCGCTGACCCGTCCTTTACGGTGCGCTCGGACGGGGAGCGGGACATTTTGATCTGTTCCGGGCACTGTGACCGGCACAGCCGCCCGCTTTCGTGCCGGATGTACCCCTTCTTCCCCGTGCCGGAAGAGCGGGACGGACGCATACAAATGCGGGTGGTCTGCGATCTGCGGGGCTTTTCGTCCTGTCCGCTGCTGCGGGAGCGCATCAAACCCGACCCGCGTTTTATCCGTGCGGTGCGCATGGCGGGGCTGTATCTTGCCCGCGACCCCCGCAATCTGCAAATCCTTCGGGAAACGGCGGCTCTGTTCGAGGAGCTGGCTTCTTTTACACAAACGATGACGAAATGAGGTGCAACACATGAAAAAACTGCAAAAAAGTTTATCGGTTCTGCTGGTTCTTGCGCTCCTGTTTTCTTTCGCCGCTCCTGCCGCACGGGCGGAGGATTCGGAAAACTTCGATTTCATCCAAATCACCGGCGGTGCGAGAATCACCCACTACGGCGGGTCGGAGAGGGACGTGGTGATCCCCGCCTATGTGGTCAACGGCAACGGCGAAAGCCTCCCCGTGCGGGAGGTGGACGGGGATGTGTTTGCCTATTCGGACGTGCGTTCGGTGACGTTCCCCGACACGGTGACGAAGATCGTCGCCGAGCAGTTTACCGCCTGCACAAGCCTTGAATCGGTACAGTTCGGCAGCTCGATTTCGACCATCGGCGTGTCGGCATTTTGGGAATGTACAGCGCTGCAAAGCTTCACCATACCCGACAGCGTACAGACCATCGGCGCCGGTGCGTTCCGTGACTGCACTGCGCTGGAAACGGTCACGATCGGCAGCGGCGTGACAGCGCTGCCGGGAAGTCTGTTTGATATGTGTACCTCTCTGCGGACGGTGTACTGCGGCGCGAACACGCAAAGCGTTGACAGCACAACATTTTTGGGCTGTTTTACCGAGGGTGGCGATCTGTATATCTATGACGAGACGACCGACTTTGCCCTGGACGTCCTGACGCAGGATTTCACGGGGACGGTGCATTGCTACCCCGATTCCCCCATTGACGGCATTGTTTCCGAGTTTGGTTACAATATCGCATATTTTACCTTTGACAAGCTGTACGCCACCACCGATGCGCCCCTGCAGGTCATTGAGGATCCGCAGCCCCAGGCGGTGCCCGCCGAGGGTCTGCAATTTTGGGCATCGTATACGGACGAAAACAGCGTGGTGCCGCCCCGTAACGTGACGGAACAGTGCAGCTTTGAAAAGACCATGGTCTTTGATGCGCCCGGCGTTGTGCCCGTGCGCGTGACCTACAAAACCTATTCCGGCACCTTTGACGTGACGGTTTTGGAAAATATCGAAACGGGTATCGAGATCGTCTCTGCGCCGAACAAGGGCACCTATTACACCGACGACGAGGCGCAGACCGTCAGCACCGAGGGTCTGCGTGTGGAGCTTTGCTATCGGAACGGCAAGCGTGTGGACGTGACGGCGGATTGTGTGGTGCCGGCAACGCAGGTGTTCGACACCGTGGGCACACAGTATGTGGCGGTGACGTATAACGGACATGAAACCGCCTTCGCCGTAAATGTTTTGCAGGACGTGGTCACCGGGCTGGAGATCGCATCGGGTCCGACCAAAACCGTTTATTATGCATCCCCCGAGGCACAGACGGTGCAGACGGCGGGACTGCGGGTCGACCGTGTGCATATCAGCGGCAAGCGTGTGGACGTGACGGTGGATTGCACGGTACCGGCAACGCAGGTGTTTGACACCGTGGGCGCCGATGCGGTCTATGTGACCTACGGCGGCTTTTCCGTGCCCTTTGCCGTGACGGTTTTGGAGAATGTGGAAACGGGCATCGAGATCGTTTCTGCGCCGAACAAAACGTTTTACTATACCGACGACCAGCCCCAGAGCATTCTCACGGACGGACTGCAAGTGAACCTTTGCTTTATCAACGGGCAAAAGAAGAATATCACCGGGGAATGCGATATCCCTGCGCAGATGCTTCTGGATGCCGCAGGAACCAAGACGGTTCCCGTGCAGTACAAGACATTCACCGCTTCCTTTGCGGTGACAGTACTGGAAAATACACCGACAGGCATCGAAGTGGTATCCCTGCCGCTGAAAACCACATACTTACTCTCCGGCACAGCGCAAACGGTCAGCACCGAGGGTCTGCGTGTGGAGCTTTGCTATCGGAGCGGTAAGCGGGTGGACGTGACGGCGGACTGCATCGTGGAGGACAGACAACTGTTTGACCGTGTAGGTACGGCATATGTGATGGTCTCCTACGGCTCTTTCGTGACGCGCTTCGCTGTAACCGTGCAGGAGGATATGGAGACGGGTATTCGGATTGCGGCACTTCCGACCGACACGCTCTACTATGCCGCAGATACACGGCAAACCGTGGACACCGAGGGACTGCGCGTCCTGCTTTGCTACGCCAGCGGTGCGGAAAAGGACGTCACCGACCTTTGCGCCGTGCCCGCAACGCAGTATTTCCCCACAGCCGGGCAGGCGAATATCCCCGTGCAGTACAATGGCTTCACCGCCCAGATCCCCGTAACGGTCAAGGCAGTTACCCTACAGCTGACCGATGGGAGCGCCGCCGTGTCGGGGCTGTACAAAAAGAAGATTTCGCTGTTCTCGTCCTACAAAAAGAATCCCGTCACCTTCGGCTATGCGGGACTGGAGCCGGAAAGGGTTCAGTCGGTGCAGTGGGAGATCACGGAGGGTGCCATGACGGTGCGGGACGGCACAGTGACCTACGGCAAGCTCCTCGCCGGAACGGGCGTCGTCTCCCTGACGGTGACGGACATCCACGGCGCAGTCTTTACCGTCCAAACCCGCGTCATCTTCTACCGCCTGAATATCCAGCTTCCCCTGCAATTCAGCCGCTATCTGTAACCAACCGAAAAAGGCCATGTCTGTACGATGCAGGCATGGCTCTTTTTATTTGGTTCATCACGGATTTTTGTGGGATTAAAAGTTTCGGTCAAGCCTTTTTAAA
>JBJEQK010000027.1:0-4132 GCA_051881715.1 Acutalibacteraceae bacterium | reverse complement strand
GTGGACTGTTTTGGCGTGGGGAACCCTCGCCGGGGGTTCCCCGATGCGAAGCACAGATCCCACAATCTTCAGGGAAGATCGAAAAGTAAGGGCAGCACCGCACGCTTCGATTTGTGCAGTGTTGCCGTAAGAAAGGAATACCATGGAAAGACTTGTTCCGCTCTCCACACCGGAGTATTTTACGCAGAAAAACACAATGCTCGGCTCCCTGACGCCCGAGGAGTATATCGCACAGCCCATGGCGAAGATCTTTAACTATCGGGTCTGGGCGGAAGGCGATCAGTTGACGGCGCTGTATTTTATCGACAACAAGTGCTATGATCTGACCGACAAGGACAAGGTACAGTCCCATTGCTTTGCCATGACGCAGCAGGGGATCGACGAAGCGGCGGCATGGCTGGAAGCGCAGTACCGCCTGTACGAGAGAAATATCGAGCTGTGAGCGCACCGAAGCGGCACAGCGATGGAGGAGGATGTCTATGCGAAAGCTGTATCCGGGAACATTTCCCCAGCGCAGAAAAAAGTTTTATCCCACTGAAAAAACCGTTGCGGCGATTTCCGTATGGAATCACAAGGTCTGGGTGTCCGCAGGGGACAGGCTGTTTTCTGTGGAAAACGGCATTCTGAAGCCGGAAACGGTGCATTTTCCCGCAGAGGCTGCCGTGCTGTACAGCGACGGCAAACGGCTGTACGGCGGCGGCGAGGGGTTCTTTTTCTTCATAGATGCCGGCGCAGAGCTGCACATTTCCCCGTGTACGGGAACGGTGACCGGCATTGCGTCGGACGCTGCCGGCACGGTATACGTTACAACGGCGGACACCTTTTATATCTTTTGTGAAAATAACGAAAACGGGGACTGCCTGTCCCGCTACAGCGCCGCCGGAGAAGGCGGCGTTCGGGGAATCGCTGCCTGCGGCGAGGGACAGGTATATCTGGCGGCGGACACCATGCTCTACGGACTGCATGGAAAAAGACCGCGCTGGGCAGGGATCTGCACGGAGAATTCCGCCATGCCGGACGTGCACATCCGAGATCTGGCGTCGGACCCGTGGGGACACATCTGGCTGGCGACCGATCAGGGCGTACTGCTGTACGATGCCCGCAACAGCTGGTACAGCCATGACGAAATCGAGGCGCTGCCGAAAGGGGAGTGCTTCAAGCTCTGCATTGCGCCGGGCGGCAAACGCTGTTTTGCCCTTCGGCAGGGGATCATTGTGCAGGACGGCGTGCAGGAAAGCTTCCTCGGCGCAGAGCGCTGGATGCCCGACGAGGCGGTCACCGCACTGTTTGCGGACAACGACGCCGTGTATGTGGGCACGCAGTCCGGGCTGACCGTGTTGGAATCGGTGCCTATGACGTTGGCCGACAAGGCGGCAGTCTACGAGGAAACGACCGAAAAATACCATGTCCGCCGAGGCTATGTGACGGTGCGTGCGCTGGCGGAGAAGAACCGTATCGAATCCGGCTGTGTGGAAATTTCCGACAACGATGGGCTTTGGACGGGCTTCTATCTCGGAGCCCAGTCCATGCGCTATGCCGTGACCGGGGAAAAGCAGGCACTTCATCGGGCACGCAGGGCGAAGGATGCGCTGATGCTCCTGCTGACCTGTACCGACATTTCCGGCTTTCCGGCCAGGGCGATCCGCTGGCAGGGAGATCACGGCTTCGGCGACGGTCACCCCGAGTGGCACAAAACGACGGTGGACGGCGAAGCGGCGGAGTGGAAGGGAGAGACCTCCTCGGATGAGATCGTGGGTCACCTGTACGGTCTGTCTTTCTACTACGACCTGTGCGCCGATGACGGGGAAAAGAAGGAGATCGCCGCAGCGCTGTGCGCCATGGCGGATCACATCCTCGAAAACGGCTTTACCCTCTGTGACCATGACGGTCTGCCCACCACATGGGCGCACTGGGGACCGCAGGAGCTGAATCATGACGATATCTGGTTCTGGGAGCGTGGGATCAATTCTCTGGAGCTTCTGTGCATTTTGCGCACCTGTATGCATATGGGCGGCGAGAAATATGCACCGTTGTTCGAGCAGCTGGTCACACGGGAGCATTACATATTAAATTGTATGCAGCTGAAGATCGACGACTGCCACGTCAATCATATTGACGATAACCTGGGTTTTTTGACCTATGCCGTGCTTCTGCGGTATGAGACAGACCCCCATCTGCGTCAGCTTCTGCTGTCGGGGATGCGGCAGCACTGGCAGATCGAAAAGAAAGAACGCTGCCCCATGTGGAACCTGATCTATGCCGCCATGTCCGGCACGGGACAGGGCATCGAGGATGCGGTGCAGAGCCTTTGCGAGATGCCGCTGGATCTGATCTGCTACAAAACCACCAACAGCCACCGGGACTCTCTGCGCTGGGGCGAGGGACAGGAGCGTTTCGGCGGCGGGAAACAGCTGTATGAACCCCTTCCCTACGATGAAAAGCCCATGGTCAAGTACGACAACAACCCCTTCCTGCCCGACGGCGGCAACGGTATGCGTGCCGAGGACGGAACGGTGTTTTTGGCGCCGTATTGGTACGGCAGATACTACGGTCTGCTCGGGGAGATGTGAGAAGTGAAGCACACAATTCTTTCAAAATAATACAGCCAAATGTATGTGTTAAAATGATGTGACCCATTTTTTAAAAACAACGTCAAGATATAGCACAATGTTTTTGAACGCCTTTTGAGTGGAGCGTAGCGGAACGAAAAAGATGTTCAAAAACTCCGCCTACTCTGTCAGCCTCTTGCCATTTCCCTTAAGAGCGCACTTACTCACCACCTCGTCGTCACAAGCTCCGTATTACTCGTTTGGGTATAACTGCGAAAACTCATTTACTTCACTGTTCCTCCTCTCCCCAAAAAGTCTATGATTTTTCGGGGATCCTTGTGTGATGCAGTGCGTTCTTCGAGGGTACAGAAAATCGATTGAGCATAGAAAAATGAGGTTGCTTTAATAGCAACCCCACCAAACGAATTTTCATTCTACTTCAAATTCAAACATTTCTTTAAAGTCGTTAAAGCATTCTTCGCATATCCAATACTTTTGGTCAGCAGTACAATAACCTTGTGTTAAATCTTCATTGTTTTCGCTGAATTTATCCCAACAAAAAGCACAGTGATCATGATCCCATTTATCTGACTGTTTTTTATATTCTGATTTTTTAAGTTTAGCTTTCATCAAATACTCTTGCTGATTTAAGAGTCTCCAATCTTTTTTCTCAAGCATATAACATTCCTCCTATGAACATTTTGGGTGTCATCGAACCATCAGGGAAAATTCTGAAACCATTTCCACCGCCTGGATAATTATAATCCCAATGAGGTCCTTGTGGGAGTCTGTGATTTAAATCAGGATGCAATGTTTCACCGGTTTTTGAATTTACCCATGCACCTTTTCCTGTTGATGGGTCGCCTTTCCCACGCCATTCAAAATTTTTACCCGGTGATTTTGTAGGGTCGTTTCCGGGGTATTCTCGTTTTCCGCCACCACCGGCACCTCCACCACCTTTTTCACAACACACATATCCGCAAGTTTTTTAATATGAAAAAATTTTTTAGCATCTTTTTGGTTTAAATTATTAGTTTTAGCATAATCAATATGTATGATTTTTCCTTGCATTTCTTCAAACGGTTCACCGTAACAAATTACTGCCTTAGGTTTAACTTTTCTTATCATTTCGTTATAACCTTGCATAAACAGTGATTTTTCTTTCTTTACACCTAATGTTGAAACTGCAACTACACTACCATGTGCAATTCCGTCAAAACAAAACCAAAATGAATTCGGTTCTCCCCATACAACAGTTGGTATAACCTTGATTCCTTTAGCTTGCAAATATGCTCCGCACCAACGACTTCTGAAAGTGTTATACACCTTTAAGGATAATGGCATTTCCGTGTAAATGCTATAGTTTGGTGCAAGAACAGCTTTATATTTTTTTAACTTTTCAATTTTTGGCTCAGGGTTATTCCATATTGCCTCAAACTTGTAGTCATCTAAAAAGAAGTGAACAATTTTATCAGTTTCGTTTTCATTAAGCTTATCATATCCGATTAGCTCAATATTTTCAAGTTCTATTTCCTCCTCGTATAATAAAAGTAGTAGTTTTTAGAGTTCCTCTCCAAGAACTA
>JBJEQK010000026.1:0-4156 GCA_051881715.1 Acutalibacteraceae bacterium | reverse complement strand
ACCAAAAAAGCGTGTCTTGCCTAATCGCAAAACACGGTTTTTCGACAGTCTGGAAAAAGCTGTTTCCTTTTTCGATTTTCCACAGGGTATCGAAATTGTTCGCTCCAATATGTTGTATATTCCGACGGAAGCGCTGTCCGCAAAAGCCCAAAACCAAGTCAAGCGGTTGGCGGCATTTAAAAATCCCGACTTCTATCGGTCGCAGGCAATGCGTCTGCCGATTTACAACAAACCAAGAGTGATCTGTACTGCGGAAATCTATGACCGTTACATCGCCCTGCCGAGAGGCTGTGAAGAAGCACTATGCGACTTGCTCGACAGTGTTTCCGTATCATATTCTTTTAACGATAAGACAAATGGCGGTATTGAAATAGCGGCAGAATTCAACGGCACATTACGAACCGAGCAACAGCCTGCTGTCGATGCCATGCTTAAACATAATACAGGCATTTTATCGGCAACTACGGCATTTGGGAAAACTGTTGTTGCCTCTTGTTTGATTGGCATACGGAAAACGAATACGCTTATTCTTGTACATACCCAAAGCCTGATGACGCAATGGCAAAAATCCTTGGAACGGTTTCTTGATCTGAAGGTTGAACCGTCTGAACAAGTCAAAAGCAGAGGCAGAAAGAAAACTTGGTCACCTGTCGGTATGCTCGGAGCCGGAAAGAACACTTTAAACGGTGCTGTGGATGTGGCTGTTATGCAGTCTCTGATATCCGGGGATGAAGTCAAAGAACTTGTACGCGATTACGGAATGATCATCGTGGATGAATGCCATCATGTATCGGCAGTAAGCTTTGAAAAAATCCTGAAATTCGCCGATGCCAAATATGTTTACGGCCTCACCGCAACACCGACAAGGCAGGACGGTCACCACCCGATTCTTTTCATGCAATGCGGTCCGATTCGGTACCGGGTTGATGCAAGGTCGCAGGCAGAAAAGAGAAGCTTTGAGCATTATCTTATTCCGAGATTTACATCTTTTCGCAGTACAAACCGGGACAAAAACATTACTGAAATATACAAAGATCTTGCGGAAAGTGAATTCCGAAACAGTTACATTGTAAACGACATTCAAGAAGCATTGAAAAGCGGCAGAACACCCATTGTTCTTACGGAGAGGCGTGAGCACGTACTGCTCCTTGCGGACAGGCTTTCCGGGGAATGCAAAAACATCGTCACACTGTTTGGAACTGCCTCTCAAAAAGAACGGCGGGAAAAGTCGGAACAGCTGGAAAGAATATCCGATAATGAACCGCTTGTGATCATTGCAATAGGCAGATATGTCGGCGAGGGCTTCGACTTCCCGAGACTCGATACACTGTTTCTCGCTCTTCCCATTTCATGGAAAGGAAAGGTCGCTCAATACGCCGGCAGACTGCACAGAAACTTTCCGGGTAAAACCGAAGTGCAGATTTATGATTATGTTGACATCCATATTCCGATGCTTGAAAAAATGTATCAGAAGAGATTGAAGAGTTATTCTTCAATCGGTTACAAAATCAGAATCAACAATACAGAGCAAACCCTGCCGGATTTTATTTATGACACTGAAAACTTTTACGGCGTATATAGACAGGATATGATTTCGGCAAAGAAAGAAATTTTGATAGTAAGTCCGTTTATGAGAAAAAGCAGAATCATGCAGCTTGTGAAGATATTATCCCAAGCGATACTGAACGGCGTCAGCGTTACTGTTATCGCTCGTTCGCCTGAATGCTTTACGGATAACGAACAGCAAACCGTTATGGACAACGCAGAGCTTTTAAAAGGTTACGGCTGTAACGTGATTTTTAAGCCCGATTTTCATCAAAAGTTCACCGTAATGGACAATCGTATCGTCTGGTACGGAAGTATCAACTTTTTAAGCTTTGGAAAGGCGGAAGAAAGCGTTATGCGGCTTTCAAGCTATGACATTGCCGGACAGCTTTTGGATACGGTGTTGTGAAACAGAATAGGTGCTCGAGGGGGAAGTGTCCTTTGCACAGGAAACAAACAATAGATTTTTGATGTTATTGTTCCGACTAAAAAGTTTGGACATATTCAGTAGCGTTTCAAATGAAGTCTTGCATCATTGATTTACTGTGACGATCTCCACGGAGGCGGGCAAAGCGCTGTATTGCAGGGCGTTCCACCCATGCCGGGACTCAATTTGCAGTTTCGTCTTTTTCTCTGTCCAGACATTTTTCTTTTTGTCATATCGGTTGTTGCCGGTGCCCTCCAGAAAATGATCGCCGATTTCCGATACGCTCTGGGGCAGTGTGAGGCAATACAGGGTGCAGTACTGGAAACAGCGGTTGCCGATGGTCTTCAAGTTCTTCGGCAGACGCACGGTCTCCCCATCCCGAAAACTCATCCCGCAGAAGTTGTCGTCTCCGATATACGTCACGCTGTCCGGCAATACGCAGTCCACGCTGTCGGCATAGCCCAAACCGTTCGTGGCGTTGGGTGCGATGCGCTCCACGCCCTCGGGAACCGTAAACACAAAGGGCTGTGCCGTTTCGCCGTCCGTGCGAATGAGCGTTTGCGGAACCTGCACCAGTGTTTTGCCGTCCTTGCTGTAGATGCACCCGCCCGCTCCCATCTTTAGAACGGCGCTGTTTTCGCTGAAGGTGAGGGTCGTGGTGCCGTACCGTGCGGAAAAAGCGTTTTCATCCATGGCGGTCACGCTGTCCGGGAGGACGAGTTCCTCCACACTGTAGACGCCCACATCTTCGATCTCCCGGATACCCTCGCACAGCTTCAGTGTGTGCACCCGCAGACCCAGAAGGCTGTCCTTGTCCAGCGTGGTCACACTGCCGGGGATGGTCAGCGTACCGATGCGGTTGCCCTGCACGCAGTTTTTCCGCAGCCGCGTGACTGTGCCGGGGATCTCCCAGTCCGGCCACTGTGTGTCGCCCTCCACGCCGCTGACGGCACAGTACACCAATTCACTGCCGTCCTTGCTGTACAGACTGCCGTCCCGGGAGGCGGTATACCACGGGTTCTGCGCCGAGATGCGCAGTTTCAGGTGGGAACCCAGCGCCTGCGCCACGGGAACATCGGTGTCACAGAAGTTTTCGGAAAGCCACAATTCCTCCAAACGGTCACAGCCGAAAAAAGCGCCGCGACCGATGGTTTCCAGCGCATCGTTCGTCTCGAATTTCTCCACGGCAGAGTCGTAAAAGGCGTAATCGCCGATGGAGCGCACACCCTTGCCCAGCTGTACTCGCTCCAAAGCCGAAAAACTTTCAAAGGCATACGGCGCCACACAGGTCACATCGTCCCCGATCACGACGGCCTTTGCCCTGTCCACGCAGGAGGTGTAGTAGGACGGACGGTTTTCTCTGCCTAAGCGGGCATCCATATCGCCCTCGCCGTCGATCGTCAGGGTGGCTGTCTGCACGTCGAACTGCCACGTCAAATTGGTTCCGACCGTGCCGGAGAGCGCCTCGCTGTCGGACTGTGCTGAGAGCGACTGCGATGTCTGCGGTGCATCCGCCGGCTGTGCATTTTGTTTTATCGAGAACCATGCAAATACTGCAACAATTCCGGCTATTGCCGCCGTGGCGATACAAACGCCGGCGGCTTCATTGATTTTACGCTTCATATCCTTCCCTTTTCTGTAAATCGTTTTTGCGCAACGAGACAATCGCCCTGTTCCGCACCCCTTTTAATAACTGTACGCTTTCGCCGTCAGCGAAACATTTCGCTTTGGCATCGTAAAGCTATAGGCGTTGTCCGTGCTTTTTACGGAACCGCCCTCCATCCAAGCATCGAACCCATAATCAGACAGCGTCTCGGCATACACGGTCACCGTGTCGCCCACTGCATAGGTGCCCTCACCGCTGACAGTGCTGATGCCATATCCTTTGGATATGCTCACACTGTATGCATTTTTCTCTGCCTTTGCCGTCAGGATGATATCTCCCTTAGGCATATTGAATGAAAAAGTTTGTGATGTACTGCCGGAAAGCAGACTGCTTCGGTTCGACTCCCAGCGGAGGAATGCATAACCCGTTTTCGGCGTACAGCCGACAGTGACGATGTCACCAACAGTATAGGTTCCGCTGCCGCTGACCGAGGCGATACCCGATCCCTTTTGCAGCGTCATCTGATACTGGCTTTTGACTGCTTTGGCTGTCAGAGAAATGCTGGATTGTGGCATAGC
>JBJEQK010000025.1:0-4192 GCA_051881715.1 Acutalibacteraceae bacterium | reverse complement strand
GAACCCTCGCCGGGGGTTCCCCGGTGCGAAGCACAAATCCCACAATTTTCCGTGAGGAGCGAAAAAAACATCCACCGGTCGCAAGGATCGGCGGATGTTTTTTTCATATGGATTATTATTTCCAAGGCAGGGCGTCAACAAAGCCCTCGGCGCCGAAGATGTCGTACACCTTGTCGTTGAGCTTGCGCAGCAGCTTTGTGCCCAGAGAGGTTTTCTTTGTCTTGGGCGCCTCACGGATGCCCAGCTCGACCAGCACCTCAAACGCCGCATCCATCACGGCATCGTCCGCTTCACGGTCGTTGTGGGTCTCGTTCATCATCGCCATGCAGGCATCCAGCGTTTTCTGCGCTTTGGCGACGTTCTCCGCCATGGCGGGGTCGTCCTCGTTTTCCTCGATGTACTCGGTCAGCTGGATAATGTAGTTGTCCTCGCCGCGAATCAGACGCTTGGCGTCCCGGGATTCGTTGAACTGCGGGTAGACATCTGCGACCTGTGCGACGCTGGTGACCGTACCCATGGCGATCTCAAACGCCAGACGGATGGCGGTGTTGTTGTACTCCAGCTCATGCTTCTGTCCGTGGAAGATCCATGTTCTGTCGGGGGCGAAGCAGGTGGACAGATCCACAGAACCGTCGGGAGAGGTGTACGGTGTCTTGACGTCCAGAGACTGGTCAAAGGGCGCAAACGTTGCGCCGGGGGCGGTGGAACTGATCTGGATGATCTCGTCGGCGTTGGTGGTTTCGGCAGACTCCATAAACTGGAAGAATGCATAGTCATCGCTGTAGCCGCCGAACTTCAGACCGTAGCCGGAGATGAAGTAGAACTCCATGCCCTGCGCTTCCAGCGCCCGAAGTCTGGTTTGCAGATTTTTCTGTGCCTCATAGTAGGGGCGGGTCTGCGCACGGATATACGCCCATTCATCCCCGGAAAGGTATTCCTTTTCGATGGCCTCATAGCGGGAGGAGGGCACAAGCGCCATCATGGACGGCGTTTTCAAAATCAGCGGACGAACCACGCCCGTCAGTGCAGTGTCGATGATATCACGCAGCGTTGCCTTGGGGAACGCACGCAGAAGAATGTTGACAATATACCCGAAGGGCTCCCCGATCAGGTCGGCGACAATGCCGTTGTACAGCAGTTCGGGGGCGTTGGAGGCGTACTTTTTCTCCACAAGGTCGGCAACGACATCACTGCCGTCCCATGCGCCGACGATGCTGACAACACGTGCAACCTCATTGCAGTCCCCGTAACGGTCGAGATACGCATTCGTCACGGCGGCGCCCATGCTCATGGGCACCAAAACGACCTTGTCCGCATCGGTATACTTCTCCAAAACGGTGCCGATGAACTCATGCAGACCGTCTGCGTCGTCATACAGAAAGCTGAATGCAGGATGGTTGAAGCAGAAGATATTCTCTGCGCCGACCTCCGGCACGATATCCTGACAGGGAATGGAGCGGAAGAAATTCTTCGTGTCCAGCTCGTTGTATTCGCTCAGAGGATAGGGCTTGACCGTGTCCTCCACATCAGCAGGCAGCTTGCCGTTTTCATCGACAATATTGTAGTGCAGCAGTCCCGTAAACAGCGCTTCCACATCCTCGGCACGCACAAGGTTGCGGTCGAGAATCATTGATCCGACGAACTCGCCCAAAAAGCGCAGTGTAGCAAAAAAAGCCTTGGGCTGAAAAAGTCCCTTGATGTCCACATAGAACAGGTTGTACTCGATGGGTTCTCCCTTGATATCCTTTTTGTAGGAACCGTCCTTTTTCACCAGATGGGTCCATGTCTGCCCGATGCCGGTGACGAAAATGATCGGATATTCGCACGAAGGCTCGAGCGTATCCTCGATCCGTGCGATGGCCGAAACCTGCGTGGCAGATGTCTCTGCCTCGGCACTGACAGGAATCAGCAGGGCAACGAGCATGGAAAGAACCAGAAGAACCGAAACAATTTTTTTCATGGGTACGCCTCCTTTAACACCTTCATTATATCGGATAAGAAAACAAATTTCAATAGCTTTTTGGAAATAGAAGACAGACAGACCGCAAAAAAACGATCCGTCTGTCCTTTTTCGTATTTGCAAACGCTTACCGCTTCGCCTTGGCTTCGCAGTAAACACAGCGGTACACACCCTTTTCCGGGTCGGTCAGGACGAACTCATGCTCCAGTTCCTGCTCCACAGACGTGATACAGCGGGGATTTTTGCATCGGATAACGCCGGTGATACGCTCGGGCAAGGAGAGCTTTTCCCGCTTGATGCGCTCCCCGTCCCGAATGATGTTGACTGTGATGCCGGGGTCGATATAGCCCAAAATGTCCAGATTCAGGTCAATGACCTTGCCGACCTTGATGATGTCCTTTTTGCCCATCTTGACGGAGTCGGCGTTCTTGATCATCGCCACGGTGCAGTCCAGCTCGCCCAGACCGAGAATTTTGTAGATCTCCATGCCTTTTCCGGCGGTGATATGGTCGAGCACAATGCCGTCCTTGATTTGTCCGATAATCATGCTTTCGCCTCCTGCAACAATTTCAGAATCAGCGCCATGCGGATATATTTGCCGTACAGCACCTGCTTGAAATAGCACGCCCGGGGGTCGTCGTCCACGGAAACGGAGATCTCGTTGACGCGGGGCAGCGGGTGCATGATGCACAGATCCGCCTTGGCATTCTTCAGCTTGTCCTCGGTGAGGATGTAGGTATCCTTCAAGCGGATATAGTCCGCCTCGTTGAAGAAACGCTCCCGCTGGACACGGGTCATGTAGAGAATATCCAGCTGTTCCATCACCGGCTCCAGCTCGCGGCACTCGGTGTAGGGAATGCCTGCCGGGTCGAGGAGCTCTGTCTTGATATACTCGGGCACGCAAAGTTCCTCCGGGGAGATCATCACGAACCGCACGCCGCTGTAGCGGGACATGGCGGTGATGAGAGAATGGACGGTGCGGCCGAATTTCAGGTCACCGCAAAGCCCGATGGTCAGGTTTTCAAAGCCGCCCTTTTCCCTGTGGATGGTCAGCAGATCTGCCAGCGTCTGCGTGGGGTGGTTGTGCCCGCCGTCACCGGCGTTGATGATCGGCACGGACGCTCTGCGGGACGCCACCAGCGGCGCACCCTCCTTGGGGTGGCGCATGGCGATGATGTCCGCATAGCAGGACACTGTGCGCACCGTGTCGGACACGCTCTCCCCCTTGGCGGTGGAGCTGTTTTGCGCAGAGGAAAAGCCGATAACATGACCGCCCAGCTCATACATGGCCGCTTCAAAGCTCAAACGGGTTCTGGTGGACGGCTCGAAAAACAGGGTCGCCAGCTTTTTGCCGGCGCATTTGTGGGCATACTTTTCGGGATCTGCGATGATATCCTCTGCAACAGCGATCAGCTCCCCGATCTCCTGCACGGACAAGTCCTTGATGTCGATCAGACTTCTCACAGCGTCTCACCCTTTCCGATCCAGCTTTCATCGGACGGACAGTTGCGGAACGCGATCAGACGCTCCACGTCGCTGTGTGCAATATAACCCTCGTCGGCGGCGACCTGTGCAACGGTGTCGAAGTCGGTCAGGCTGATGTTTTGGACGTTCGCTTCTGCCAAACGGTCGAGACCCTTCTGCATCCCATAGGTGAAGATGCTCACGATGCCCAGCACCTCGGCGCCGGCTTCCCGCAGGATGTTGACCACCTCGATCACACTGCCGCCGGTGGAGATCAGATCCTCCACCACCACGACCTTCTGACCGGGGATGAGCTTGCCCTCGATTTGATTCTTTCTGCCGTGGTCTTTCGCGCCCGAACGGACGTAGCCCATGGGCAGGGAGAGCAGATGGGCGGTGATCGCCGCATGGGCGATACCGGCGGTGCTGGTACCGAAGAGCGCCTCGGCTTCGGGGTAGTTTTCCTGAATCAGTTTCGCCAAACCGTTCTCCACATCGGCGCGGACGGCAACGTCGGACAGGGTCAGACGGTTGTCGGTATACACGGGACTTTTGATGCCGCTTGCCCAGATGAACGGCTCCTCGGGACGGAAAAATACAGCTTTGATGGACAGCAGATCCTTAGCAATGGTTTTTTTCATGTTTGTTACTCTCCTTTAAGGCAATACCGCACAATCGAGGCGTGCGGATTGCGAAGTAAGTTTTTTCGCTCCTCACGGAAAAATGTGGGATTTGTGCTTCGCACCGGGGAACCCCCGGCGAGGGTTC
>JBJEQK010000024.1:0-4194 GCA_051881715.1 Acutalibacteraceae bacterium | reverse complement strand
GGGAAAACGATATATTTTGATGTCACCCACGGTTGGCATCAAATGGCAAACTCTCCCCTCATCCGACCTCGCTTCCCTCGCCCACTTCCCCCAAGGGAAGGCGTTTACCACAACCTTGACAGAGATTTGAAAAGCTGCCGTGCAAAATTTTGCACGGGGTTCCTCTCATGCGGAATGGCGGCATTGCAATTAAATTGCTTTGCTTGCAAAGCCACCGAAATTATGCATTATTCATCAGCGTAGCGACTTCATTATTCATTAAACCCTTTGGCATGGTACAAAATTCGTTAGCCGGCTAACGTTTTTTGACCCCGTGCAAAATTTTGCACGGTAAGGACAATCCGTTTTATCCTACCGCAAAGACTATCCTACTTTTTCTTTGAGTAGGATTTTATCCAACTTTATCCTACCTTATCCTACTTTTTGTCACACCACGGCTTTCCTCAGAGAAGCTGGCACGGCGCAAGCCGTGACGGATGAGGGAAAACGATATATTTTGATGTCACCCACGGTTGGCATCAAATGGCAAACTCTCTCCTCCTCCGACCTCGCTTCCCTCGCCCACCTTCCCCAGAAGGCGTGCAAAATTTTGCACGGGCAATTTCTCATTCGTTCGGCTTCCCTTTGGAAAGCTTTGGGCGAAAATCTGTTTCCTCACTTTTCCGCTTCCCTGAAAATGCAAATCTGCACAAGTAACGCATACCTTTAGGTGTGGACTTTTTCGATGGATGTGGTATAATTAGACATGAGGACTTTGGCGTAAAAGAAATAAAATGGGGACTGCATAACGCCGGCGATCCAGACAAAACATTGAAGTTCAAAAGACGAGCGGAGACGTATAACGCACTTCAACCGAAGGAGGAATACATGATGAGTTATAACAAGGAATTTGTTACGGGGAAGAATAGTGCTGGAGTTCAAAAGATGAACGACGGAACATATCAAATCCCTGACGATGACATTTGTGTTTGGATGTTTCGGATGATGAAGCCGGTTATATTGACCAGAGTATAGCCGATTGGGCGTGGGAAAACTTTGAGATAATCATGGACGAATATGAATTCGACAAAATTTCAAACGATCAAATCGATGCCTTCTTGGAAAAGATCGGTGACGATAAGGGTCGAGCACCCTGCTTGTATGAAGCATTGACGACCGCCAAAAAAGTCGGCGGATGCGTCCAAATCTGTTTTTGAGGCAACACCACCACAGCCGAGGCGGGGAACCGTTTCGGCTTTCTTTTTGTCTGCTCATCGGTGGGACAGGGTTGTTTACTTCACTTTCAGTTCTGCCATGGCGGCATAATGCAGAACTTCAAAGTGTTCCGGCGCGATGCTTTGCAAAAGTGCCCGATGCTCCCGATCCCACTGCGCCAGTTCCTCTGCGCACAGCGAAGCCCCCACGCCACGGCAGGCACGCATTCTCCCGTGCCATGTCTCCCTCGTAAAAGGTACCCGGAGCCGGTACTCCTCGTGGTATGTCCGCGTGAAATACGCTCGGACTGCATCGGGAATTTCGATGGGCTTTTGTGTTTCGCCGGCGCCCGTCCAATCGGGGCTGTATTGCAGGACAAGCTTTTCACTCTGTGCGGCGATAGCATCTTCAAACGGCAGCCACGCCATATACAGCACCAGCAAACGTCCATTCTTTTTCAGCATCCTTGCCAGATTCTTTGCCATGCGTTCGTGATCAAAATACCAAAAGCACTGGCAAGCTGTGATCACATCAAAGGTTCCGTCCGGGAAGTCCACTTGCTCTGCCGGAACGGTCAGAAACTCCATCGGCAGATCGCCTGCCAAGCGTTTCGCCTGTTCGATCTGATTCTCCGCCATATCCGTCCCGATCCACTCGGCACCGTACTTTGCCATATTCCGCGGCAGAACGCCTGTCCCTGTCCCCAAGTCGAGCACTTTCTGTCCCCGGACGCACAGTCCCCTCGCAAGGATTCTGTCATAAAACTCCTGCGGATAGATATCCCTGTAGCGGGCGTAGTCCTCGCCGGTTCTGCCCCAGTCAAAGGCTTTTCCTGCATCTATGCGGCTGTCCTGCACGGTTTTTCCCCTTTTCTTTATTCTGTACTTGCACCCTCGCTGTGTTTGCGGAATATGTATGGAACAGATGAATTTTTCGGAGGGATTATTGTGACAGAACAGATTACCTATTTCCTCGGCGCCAACACGCCGTTCGGCTTTCACTCTCTGTACAACGAACTCTACGACCCTGCCGACGGGTGGCACGCATACATATTAAAAGGCGGACCGGGTACGGGAAAATCCACCTTTATGAAGCACATCGCACAGCGGTGTGACGAAGCCGGGATCGCTTACGAAGTTATCCGCTGTGCCTCCGATCCCGCTTCGCTGGACGCACTGCGGATCCCGTCTGCCAAAATCTGCATTGCAGACGGCACTGCGCCCCACGTCATCGACCCGCAATATCCCGGCGCAGTGGAAACCGTTCTCGACCTGAGTCGTTTCTGGGACGGCAAAGCTTTGCGTTCCCGCCGGGAGGACATTCTGCGCCTGACCAACGAAAACAGCGCACAGCACAAAAAGTGCGTGCGCTTCCTGCAGGCTGCGGAATCCCTGAGCCGGGACGTGCGGCGATTGGCTCTGTCGTGCGTGGACGCCGACAAGGTAGAACGGTATGCTTCCCGTCTTGCTTCCCGCAAATTTGGCACACCGCGGGGCACCGTGGGCATGGAATTCAAGCGTTTCCTGTCCGCTGTCACCCCGGACGGCATCTATGTGCATCACAACACATTGGAGACCCTGTGCGACGAAATGCTGATCGTGGACGATCCCTACGGTGCGGTTTCGGGCGCACTGCTGGGATGTCTGCGGCGATACGCTCTGGGAACCGGGTTGGATGTGATCTCCTGTCCGTGCATACTGCACGTGGACTGCGGTCCGCAGCATCTGATCGTCCCTGAACTGCGGCTTGCGATTCTGACGGACAACAGCTACCACCACTTCGAGGGCACCTCCACGGTACACGCTTCCCGCTTTACGGACAGCAGTCTTTTAAAGACGCACCGCAGCCGCATCTCCTTCAGCCGCCGCACGGAGCGGGAACTGCTGGAAGAAGCCGCACACGCCTCCCGTTCGGCGCTCGCTATCCACAACGAGCTGGAGGAAATCTACAAGAGCGCCATGGATTTCGGCGCTGTCGCCGCCCTCGCCGAACAAACCGCCGACGAAATCTTAGCCGAGATCGGCTAAAAGTGCGGGAAGCTGTCGTACATGGTCGATCTGCAATCTCGGCTTTTCGATCTCCGGGTAGACCCATGTGCCGGTGGTACGCACCCAAACCGGTTCATATCCGGCGTTTCGGGACGCATCCACGTCATTGAGCGGATTGTCGCCCACATACAAAAGCTCGGACGGTGCGGCGTCCAGTTTTTCCGCCATGAACGCAAAGGGCTCCGGGTTCGGCTTATGCACACCGAACTCCCCGGTGATGAGCACATAGTCAAACTTTTCCTCGATGCCGAGAATCCGCAGTTTCGCACGCTGAATATCGGAATTGCCGTTGGTGATCAAGCCGAGCTTGTACCCTTTGGCGTGCAGTGCGTCCAAAAGGTACGCCGTGCAGTCAAAGGGAACGGCGATCCTGCGGAACATCCCGAGGACAAATTTGCTGTACACCGACAATGTGGGCACAGTGCGAAACACTTCCCGCCGGGCAAGATCGTCGATCACGGCCTGCCAGCCCAGATGCACGCACTGCCTGTCTGCCTCGCACCACAGCGGCGCAAGGGTCTCGGCAGTCACGCCGTCCTGCACGTCAAAGTAACTGCAAAAATACGGCGCGATCCGGGTCAAGGTCGCATAGCGGTCGAACAGCGTATGGTCCAAATCAAAAACGACGCCTTTCATGATAACTCTCTCCCTGCCTGACGTTTTTCTGAAATTTTACTATATCCCTTCGCTTTTGTCAATGCAGGGCAACTCTGTGCCGTCCCCCGCAGAGCGTGAATTTGTAAATTTATTGCGAACTTTTGTTCGATTTCGTTGACGAAAGTGGATTTTCCCGCTATAATAAAAATGTAGGCAGCACCTGTGCGTCGTGCCGCTTACATCGGAGAGGGTCTTGCGGCTCTCTCTTTTTCTATCTCGAAAGGAGCACTTATGGGAAAATTCATACTCGTTGCACTGCCGCTGTACATCGCCGCCCTGTGGCGCCGGCTGGCAG
>JBJEQK010000023.1:0-4229 GCA_051881715.1 Acutalibacteraceae bacterium | reverse complement strand
AAGCCTTTAAAAAGGCTTGACCGAAACTTTTAATCCCACAAAAATCCGTGATGAATCAGATTTTTCGTCAGGCTGCACAGAAAAGCCGCCCACAGCGCACAGCCATGGGCGGCAGTCAAATCAGGAAACCGCTAAGGCGAAACAGTGGGATCGGATCCCGCTGACGCCGGAGGGTCTGTAGGTGTTGAACATTGTGCGGAACGCATTGCCGTTCATGGTCTTGTCCCCCACGCGGATGGAGGTCACATAGCCCACATCGCCGCGGGCGCCGTCATGGCTGAGGATCTCCAGCCACCCGGACGGGTCGCCGGACAGGGTGATGGGGTTGGTCGAGTGTGCCGCATTGTATTTGTTGATCACTTCCTTGAAGTCCGCCGCACTGATAGTCACCGTCGTCTGGCTGACCGTTTCGATGCTCTCAACGCCGCCCGCCAAATACGGGTAGCTGTTGCCCCAAACGCTCTCTGCGCTGGTGGTCTTGCCCGCCGAGCTGGCGTAGAACTGGGCAAGGATCGCTTTGCCGTTATACGTCAAGTATTCGCCGAGGGTCGCACTGACCGCATCCTTGACCAGAGCGGACAGCTGGCTGTCGCTGACGGTGGAATACGCCATGTCGTTAGAGGTCAGCTTATAGTTCTTAGCCTTCATATAGGAATAGGCGGCGACCGCCTGTGCTTTCAAAGCCTCTGTGTCTGTCGTCTTGGCGTATCCGCCGATCTCCTGCTGCACGGCACGAATGATAAAATCCTTTGTGTTCAGCTCCTTGCCGTTATACTGAATGGTCGCCGGCGCCGTCTCCTTTGTCAAAGACGTGCCGGGGAAATAGTGGTACAAAATCTGCGTATAGCTCCAGCCCTGCTGCGCATAGGCAAGAGCGCCCATCTGGCTCATGCCCACACCGTGACCGTAGCCGTACACGGTAAAGGTGAACGTGCCGTCCGCGCTGGAACTGCCGGCAGCCGGCTCAGTCGCCTTTTCTGTGGTGGTCTCGACCGGCTTCGTGGTCGCGGTCGTCGTTGTGACCGATGTTGTCGTCTCTTTTTCAGTCGTGGTGGATGTCGTTGTCTCCGGCTCCGCCTTTTTGGTCGTTGTAGTTGTGGTGGCAGGTGCCTGGGTTGTCGTCGCCTTGGCGGTCGTTTCCTTGGTCGTGGTTTCCTTGGTCGTCTCTTCTATGTACGGCTGCACCGCCGCATCCCAGTCGATATCCACAGGCGTTTCATAGGAGAGCGTCTGTACGGACTGCGCCGCCTTTTCGGGCACAGCTTCCGCCATGCCAAACAGCGCCAGATCTTCCTCGGACGCCGTCAGAAACTCCTCCTGCGTAGTCATCTCCGTGCTGTATTCCGTCTGCGGCTCGGTGAACGCCTCGGTCGATATTTCCGTAACGCTCTGCTCCTCGGAGAAGAAGAACGCCGATACCTCGTCCTTGAAATAGAAGCCGATCAGCACGCACAGAACGATAGCGATCAGCACGCAAAGCAAAATCTTGAGCCCGGTACCCCGCTTTTTCTTTTGATTTTCCGCCGCGATCTCCGGAGTGTCCTCAAACAGCTTAGCGGGAATCAGCTCCACATCCTCCGGCGGGAACGCTTCGCCCCGCAGGTAGGACTGCACCATGCTGAACAGCTCGTCCGTTGCCAAAACCACCAGATCCGCCGCCGACATTTCAGGGTCGCCGGTGATCTTGCGCACGTGCGCCGTCTTGCGGTCGGCAAGAGCTACGTTGATAAACATTCCCTTGTTGCTGCCCAAAGAGTAGATGTTGGAGATCGCCGCGCCCAGTGCGGTGCCGATCTCCTGCCGTGCCGCCTCCGCAAGGCAAGCCATGCGCTCGGTGACGGACTCCCGGCTGTCTGCCACAGCCTCCGCAGGGACAAAGGAGTCGCCGCAGTGCGGGTTGTTGCGCATCCCGTTTTGGATGTACACATTCGTCTCCGTGCGGGCAAAGGCGACTGCCATCTCGTTGTCCGCCAGCAGCAAGGCCGTTTCTGCAAAGCGCAGGTTGTTGTCCGGCAGCTCCACAGGCGGCGTCACCGGCGGCTGCGCCTTTTCGGGCGCCTGTGCGGCGGCGGCTTCTTTGGCTCTCGCCTCGAAATACCTGCGCACGCCGTCCGTCATGATCCCTTGGGTCCGGCTTTCGGACAGGGGCAAAAACAGCAGTGTCTGCTTTCCGCTGCGCACGGCAAAGCCGGAATACAGTCCGTCCGCCGACAGGAACAGCGCCGCTTCCTTGGGCATGAGGGCATGCGCCTTCATGGAGGCGTCGGGAACTGTAGCACTCTCCCGCATGACCTCCTGCACCGCAGGGCAGATCTCACTCTTGAGACCCAGCGCCTTCAGCAGATTCCATTTCTGCTCGAGGAACGCTTTTTCATCCGCCGCCGCCACGATGACCGACGCACGGTTGAACGCTTTTCCCATCTCGCCGAAAAAGTTTTTGGTTTCGGTAAAGGTTCGGAAGGGATGCACCTCGGCACCGTCCATGGAAGCAAAGACACCTTCGATCATTCTTTGCTGGGCAACGGTTTGCGAGGACATTTCCTCCTTGAGTATCGCAAATAATTCTACTTTCACAGGTAATCCTCCCATATCCGCCTGCACGATATGTGCAGTGCGTGTCTGTGGCTGTGCAGATCAGGCATTGGGAATCCATTTCGATGCCGTGGCATACGGGTTGGAAATGCCCTTCTTCTGGTAGTATCTGTCCGGGTAACGGGGACTGCTGCTGGCGACGGCACGGGACACATCCACATCTGTGGATTCGCCCTCCCGCACAAGGCGGCCGACGACGACCAGACGTTCCTCGTTGAAGTCATACGCACAGGTGGACAGCGTGAGCAGCTTGTCCGTCGGCTGGATGTCCACGCCGGTGGAGTACAGCTTGCGCGCATCCAGTTCGGCGATGTATTCCTTGCATTCCGCTTCGTCCTTGAGCTGGGTGAAGATGTAGTCGAAATACCAGCCGGTGGAGTCGTACTGGGAATCGGTCAGGAACACGGCGTACACCTTGAAGTAGTAGTCGGCGTACATGGTCTCCAGATGGATCAGCGGCGCCTTTTTGAAGCCGTCGATCTTGCGGTATTTTTCCAGTTCGCCGAACACCAAGTCATCGTACTCCATGTTGTGTCCGAAAATGCTGGTGTTGTAGTCCAGCGCCGCGTAGGTGTTTTTGTAGTTGACAAAGGGACAGCCGTACTTGGTGGACTCGCCGAAGAAGTTGCGCTTGAGGTACTTGCTGTTGTCCTTGCCCTGCACCACGGGGGTGGAGATACCCGTACCGGGGATCTCGAGATAGCCGTAGAAGTCGGGGTTGGTGGCGTAGAACTGGGCAAGGTTATAGTTGGCGCCGGCGGGCAGATCCGTATCGCCGAAGGCCTGCTTGAAGGAGTCGGCGTCGGAAACGCCGTTGGCGAGCAGTTCGCTCACCTTGTCCTGACGGCGCTTCTCCAGCTGGGGCTGGAGCAGATAGGTGTTGCCGATGATGCCGAGGCAAACGATAACCACCGCCATGGAGACCAAAAACAGAACCTTGCGGAAGATCTCAAAGGTGCTGTCGTTCCGGTTGGGCAGGAATCTGCTCTTTTTTTTCTGCTTGTTCTGTTTGGCAGGCTGTTTGGACGCAGGCTTCTGCGCCGGTTTCGCCGCCGGTTTGTGTTCGGCACGGCGCACAGCGTCGGTGGAATAGACCTGTGTGGCGCCGTCAGCGGCAGGCGTTTTCTTTTCGGGTGCGGCAACTTCCCGGATCGCTTCGCCGAAGCCCAGATCCTCGCCCTCCAAACTGTCCAGAGACAGGTGGAAAGCACCTTCCTCCTGCGGTTCGCTTTCCGCTCCGGCGACCTCCGCTTCCATCGCCTCCTTGACCGCTTCGGAAAATTTCTTTTCCGGCTGTGCATCGGCTTTCTCCGGGGCAGAGTAGGAGTAGATATCCTCGATCTCCGGCTTGTCCTCTGCCGGGGCGGGCGTTTCGCCCTGTGCGGAAAGGTCGTCGGGGTCGATGCTCTGGAACTCCTTGAGCAGTGTATCGAAATCCGAGGTGATCTCCGCAAAGGAATCGTCATACAGCTTCGACAGGAAATCCTCCGTGGAGCTGTCGTCCGTTGTCAGGCTGTCCAAAAAGGAGTTGATATCCTCATCGCTGCCGATATTCTTTTTCTCTTCATTGCTCATCTGTATTCCTCCTTATCGGGTAGGCGTCCAATTTGCGCTGTCTTTGTAGGGGTTGGTTTTGC
>JBJEQK010000022.1:0-4235 GCA_051881715.1 Acutalibacteraceae bacterium | reverse complement strand
AGGCGCCGCCTTTGGAATCCGCAAGCCTTTGAAAAGGCTTGAGCGAAACTTTTAAGCACACAAAAATCCGTGATGAACCCTTTATCTTCCTTTTATCCTTTGAGTACAAGGAGCGTCACAGCGGAAATGACGACCTGAATCATACAGTAGCGGTAGATGACCTGCGTGTTTGACCAGCCCTTATTCTTGCGAAAATGGTCGTGCAGGGGGGTGCGAATTTTGCTCAAAGCGTGGATGTGCAAAAAGCGAATCAGGGACACCTTCACGATGCCGATCAGTCCGTCAAGACAGACCATGAAGCACAGCGGGATCGTCAAGAGGGCATTGCCCGTTTTCATCATCAGGATGGCGAGGAACAGCCCCAGCGCACGGGAACCGGCGTCGCCCATCATCATGGTGCTGGGCTCCGCATTCTTCCACAGGTACGGGAACAGCGTCAGCACCAAAAGCACCGTCAGAACAACTATCCTCTTGTCCCCGTTCGTCATCAGGATCACACCAATAGCGGAGAGCAGGGAAACTGTCGTCAGCGTCGAGGAGAAGCCGTCGATGCCGTCGGAGCAGTTGACGGCATTGATCAGCAGCCACACCAGCGCCGCGCCGAGAATCACATAGACCACAGGGTGCACGCCAAAGGACTTTCCGAAGAAGGACAAACGCAGCAGGTCGGGATTGTAGTGGACAAATGCGGCGGCGGTACCCAAAGAAATGAGCAGATCCAGTGCGCCTTTTTTGTACTCGCCCCAGGGCTTTTCACTGCGGTCATCCAGATAGCCCGTCAGCATTCCGAGAAAGAGCAGTCCGTAATAGATGCCGTATTCCAAAGAAACCGGCACAAACAGCAGGGCACACACGATGAAGGAGCAGATGAACACGATGCCTGCGCCGCGAATCTTGCCGGCGGATTTTTCCCCGTCCACGGCAAACTCCCTGCCCTTGTCCCGGGGAAGCTTGTTTTGAAAAACTTTCAGCAAAACGGCGCACAGTGCCGGCGTACCGACACAGGCAAGGATCCAGTGGATTTGGGAGTGTAAAACGGAGTGCAACATAACGATTACAACCTTTCTTTTCGTTCTTTATCGGGAAAAAGGATGGAACCCGCCGTCAAAAGCGGCACGGCGTAGTGGACGCCGAGGGCAACGGTCAATGCGACCGAGCAAACAAACAAAATACATGAACGCGCACCGCCCTTAAAAGCGTGTGCGATGTCTCCCCACTGCACATTCTGCCATGCGGTCACGATCAGGATAACCGCCAGCGCAGGGACAGGCATCCGGGAAAGCCCGGGACAAAGATACAGCACTGCGCTCACCGCTGCGCAGGTGAGTGCCGACAAAAGAGTTCTGGGCGTTCCGTCCGTGGAAACGGGCACACCGCCCAAAACGCCGCATCCCATGTTGGTCACGGACAGCGCCCGTATGGGGCTGTCGGTCAAATCCTTTGTCAACAGCAAGGCCAGCGACAGCCCGGCGCACAGAATCGCCGGCACAGCCGTGTGGGGAATCTCCCCCGAAAAGAATGCGCCGCCGAAAAGATTCTGCCATGAAAATGCGCCGACCTCGTCAATGGGCGACCCCTCTGCGCGCGGAACCAGTGCCAAATGCAGGGGGAAAGTCACCGCCAATGCCACAAAAGCGGCGGAGAGCTTTTTGGAAAACTGTTTAAACTTGCGGGGATAGGTGATCAGCACGACCATCACAATGGTGCCGTACAGGATGCCGCGCCAGTTCGGATGGAACCCCAGAGAAACGTAATCCGCAAAGATCTGCCCCACCGTGCCGCCAACGGCGCCGATGCCGAAATAGTCAGTGGTAAACAGCGCTGTTGCGGAAAACGCCGCCGCCGGCAAAAAGCCGCTGTAGACAGACGGCGCAAAAAACGTGCGGCGTACCCTTTGCGGGAGCAGAGAAAGGAAAAACGTCAGGATCCCGCCCAGCAGAACCGCAGCCGACGCCGCACCTGTACCGAAGCGAAACGCAAGATAAAACACCGGCAGCAGTGTCCACCATGACGGCAGAAAGGCGAAACCGAACAGCGCGCCGCACACGATGCAAACGACTGCCGCCGCACATCCGCCCAAAATGCCGAAGCCGGAGCAAACACCGACCGCCATGGAAAAAGGGAAAAGCCGCAGTGCGTCGTACACACCGCACATGGCGGCCTGCTTATGTTGTGAATTCAATGTCATCCTCCCTGATACACATCCAAAACGGACTGTGCCAAAGCACGCAGTTTTTCCCGGGTGGATTCCGGCTGCAAAACCTCGATCTGATCACCGAAGCCCAGCACCCAAGACAGAAACAGCGGGCTTTCAAACACACGCACCGTCACGGTGAAAAAACCGTCTCCATCGGGAATGCGCACACATTCCCTGCCGAAACGGTCAATGATAATATTGGCCAAGTCCACGGGACAGCGCAGTGTGACCGACTTCTCCTCGCCGCCGTACATACCGAACACTTTTTTGGAGTAGACAGCGGTGTCGAATTTGTCAAACACCGTCTGTCCCTTTCTCGGCTCCTTGAGCAGGCGAATTTGCAGCATCTTATCCACACGGTAATGCTTGATACGGTTCAGCGCCTCGTCAAAGGCGACCATGTAGTAGTTCTCGTCATCCCATGTCAGCGCCCATGGACTGGCGTGGTATTCCGCACCGTTGTTGCGAAGCTCCTGCTCCCCGTGTACATCCCATCGGAAATAGCGGAATGCGATCTGCACATTTTGAGAAATGGCGTTGTGAATGTAGTCTACATTGTAATATATGCTCTCATTCATGGTCTTAATGCGGTTCTGCACAAAAACCTGCCCTTGCAGCTGCGACGCTTCGTGACAGCTGGCGAGGCTTTCGATTTTGCGGATCAGCTCCATGCTCTTTTTGGACGTGATGAACTTCGAGGACTGCACGGCGTCTACCAGCAGCTTCAGCTCCGGCAGAGAGAAAGTGCGCTCGGCAATGTAGTATCCGACAGCCCGGTCCGGCGTGGTCTCGATATCCAGTCCGAAACTGCGCAGTGCTTCCATATCGTCATAGATACTCTTGCGCTCTGCGGCAATGTCGTAGGTTTGCAGCATGGACAGAATCTCCGCCATCGTCAGGGCGTGATTCTCGTCCGTGTTTTCCAAAAGGATCTTCATCAGGTACAGCACTTTCAACTTTTGGTTTGCCTGCTTAGCCATTCTTTTTCTCCTTGTGCAGATATACGTCGTAGAAGGCACACTTGATCAGGTAGCGGTAGGGCATGAACAGGGACAGAAAGACTGCGTCGAACCCATCCAACACTGCTGAAATCTGCGGCGATACCGACTTGAGCGCCTGCGCAGCGGCAAACATCGCCATAAGCACCTCCACCAGAAAATAGAAAGAAAGGTACTTGACATTATATGCAAGGTAGCGCTTGGCCATGCCCTTGGTCGCCCGAAAAGAGGCGCCCACACAGGAGAAAACGCCGTTGCTGCGCCCGGTGATGTAGAAGTTCATGAAAAAGTCGGTGCGCAGATACAGCCATACGCCCAGCGGAATCGTCACCAACAGCACCATGCAGAACGTGATCGACACCGTCATCAACAGCGTAGGAACGAAAATTTTCAGGATATCCACCGCAGAAAACGGCGCGGCGTCCCCCTTGCGCTTGTGCCACGAAAGCACCAGCACCGTGGACAGGGCGGATTGCAGGATCATGCGGATCAGCGCCAGACCGTAGTCTGCGTACACCAACTCCGCATCGGTCAGGATATCCGACAGCTCCCGCTCCCCGAAGGTCAGCAAAAGCATCAGCACCACAAGGCCGATGATCTGCGCCGGTTTTTCCCGAAAAAACGCTCTGACAAGGGAGAAGGCTTTTTTGTCCATCTCGCTCACCCTTTCCTGCATTTAGATAGTAGATATAAGTACACTTATTTTACCAAAAAATTCCCTTTCCCGCAAGACCTAAACGAAAAAAACTTCTGCATAAAAACCGCCCTCACAGGGAGAGCGGTTGCAAAACACACTGTTGAACTTTTTAACCACAAATCGTTTTTATGATTTCTTTAAATTCATCAGAATCACGCACCGAATCAAATTCGTCGTGAATCAGCCATTTGTCTCGAAGTATTTCGCAAAGAGGGCGAGTGTCTGATGTTTCAAAGTCTGTCCTTCTTTCTGTAATCTCACCAATAAGAAGTGCGCTGTATCTCTGCGCATCGGGTCTGTTGTCAAAAGCCTTTGCTTCATCAGCAGCCAAACGCAGGTGCTT
>JBJEQK010000021.1:0-4283 GCA_051881715.1 Acutalibacteraceae bacterium | reverse complement strand
GCGCCACCTTGCCAAGGTGGAGGTAGCGAGTTCGAGCCTCGTCATCCGCTCCATTTTTTTCGGCACCATAGCCAAGCGGTAAGGCAGAGGTCTGCAAAACCTTTATTCCCCAGTTCGATTCTGGGTGGTGCCTCCAAAAATCCCGTTCACGTAAGTGGGCGGGATTTTACTTCTAACTTCTTACCTTTTCACTCTTACCTCAAAATAAAGATTTCCACGGGATTTTTGGAAAGTAAGGAGTAATAGGTAAGAGGTAATAAGTCTGTGCAAGGCTTTGCCTGGCTTTTTTGCTTTGCAGAGGGTAATGCGGTTAAGAAGGGTTGCAATATTATGACTGACAGTCCGTTGATAACAAAATCAAAAGAATTTGCATTACAGATCATTAAGGTTTGCAATTTCGTCAAACAAAGCAAAAAAGAAACCGGTCTAACAAATCAGCTTATTTGTTCAGGGACATCAGTTGGTGCAAATATCCGCAATAAATACAGCTAAAAGTAAATTGAATAAATAACGGAGAGTAAATATGTCAAAAGTTTTCGAGATCATTGAGAAAGAACAGAAAAGACAAAACGAGACCATTGAACTGATTGCGAGTGAAAATTTTGTAAGCGAAAATGTTTTAAAGGCAGTTGGCTCTTGTTTGACCAACAAATATGCCGAAGGATATCCGGAGATCGAAAGACACTCCGGCAACCAAGGCAGATACTATGGCGGTTGTGTATACATTGATGAATTGGAAGAATACTGTTGTGACAAATGGAGAGAGGTTTTCCATACAGACTATCACGTCAATGTTCAGCCGCATAGCGGCAGCCAAGCAAATTTTGCAGCTTATATGGCTGTTTTGCGCCCGGGAGACACCATCGTTTCTATGGACTTAAACAACGGCGGACATCTGACGCATGGAAGCTCGGTGAATTTCAGCGGAAAACTGTACAACATGGTATTTTACAATACCGATGAGAATGGCTTTATTGACTACGAGGATATTTATGAAAAAGTACGTCAACATAAACCGGCGTTGGTACTGGCAGGTGCCAGTGCCTATCCGAGAGAGATTGACTTCGGTAAAATTTCCGACAGCATTGATAAAGCGGTAAGGGATTCCAATGCTTTCGACGGAACAGAGTATAAACGGCCTTTCTTCATGGTCGATATGGCACATATCGCCGGATTGGTCGCTGCCGGCGAACATACATCCCCCTTTGGGATCGCGGACATTATAACCACGACCACACACAAGACATTGCGGGGAACAAGGGGCGGTTTGATCTTCTGCAAGCCGGAACTGGCAAAGAAAGTGGACAGTGCCGTTTTCCCCGGAAGTCAAGGCGGTGGATTGCAGCATATTGTTGCAGGAAAGGCGGTCACGGCAGAGGAAGCTTGTACCGATGCCTATAAACAATATATTCAGCAGGTCGTCAAAAACAGCAAAGCCATGGGAAAAAGGTTCAAAGAACTTGGCTATGATCTTGTGACCGGCGGTACAGATAATCATTTGTTATTGATCGACTTTTCCAAAACGCATCCGCATCTTACCGGGAAAGCCGTTCAGGACGAGCTGGACAAGCACGGGATCACGTTAAACAAAAACTGTGTGCCCAAGGAAAAGCGCTCCCCCAAACAGGCAAGCGGCGTGCGGATCGGAACAGCCGCGATGACCACAAGAGGATATAAGGAAGATGATTTTATAAAAGTGGCGGATCGGATAGACGAGATCATTCAAAATATGTAAAGGCGGCAAAAGCGAGAGCTTGACTGCAAAGGAGAACGGGCATGAAAAAGGAAGAATATATAGCGAAAGCCGGGGAATACTTTACCGGCGGGTACAACTGCTGTCAGGCTGTGGCGGCGGCATTTTCGGACGTGATGGGTCTGCCGGAGGATGCGGTGCTGAAATTGTCCTGCCCCTTTGGCGGCGGCTTCGCCAGACTGCGGTATGTCTGCGGCGCCGTGAGCGGCATGGGACTTGTGGCAGGGATGGTGTACGGCAATTCGTCGCCTGACTGCAAGGCGGAGATGTATCCGAAAACGAGAGCGCTGGTCGACCGCTTCCAAGCGGAATGCGGCAGTATCATCTGCGCCGACCTGCTGAAAGGCATGGGGACGCACAACGATCCCGCCCAGCCGGAGCCTCGCACGGCGGAATACTACAAAAAGCGCAGCTGTTTGCAGTGTGTGCAGTGTGCCGCCGCAATTTTAGCGGAGGACTTGGAGACGAATGGGCGCATTTGAACGTATTTATGAGGTCGTTTGTACCATACCGAAGGGCAAAGTTGCCACCTACGGACAGGTTGCCGCATTGGCGGGCAATCCCCGCTGGGCACGGGTGGTGGGCTATGCCCTGCACAACAACCCGAAACCGGGGGTGATTCCCTGTCACCGTGTTGTCAACCGCAACGGGGAAACAGCGGCGGCGTTTGCCTTCGGCGGCGGGGATGTACAGCGCAGTCTTTTGGAAAGCGAGGGTGTCGGTTTTCTGGCGGACGGGCGTGTCGATATGGCGCACTTCCAGTGGTAATTTATATGATTTGGCTATATTCTGCGCAGAAGTCATTGACTTTCTGTGCAGAATATACTATTATTAGAGTGATGATCAGGAGGTGCTTGTGATGGCCGAAAAGAAGTATGTACTTGCGTTGGATCAGGGAACCACCAGCTCCCGTGCCATTTTGTTCGATAAACAGGGCAATATCGTCAAAAAAGCCCAGTACGAATTTCCCCAGATCTATCCCGAGGCGGGCTGGGTCGAGCATGACCCGATGGATATTTTGAACAGCCAGCTTCGCGCGGCGGCAGATCTGTTTGCCGATGGGGCAATAAACCCGGAGGACGTTGCCTGCATGGGCATCACCAACCAGCGGGAGACCACCATCCTTTGGGACAAAAACACGGGCAAGCCTGTGTACAATGCCATCGTCTGGCAGTGCCGCAGAACGGCGGAGTATTGCTACACGCTCCAGGCGCAGGGCTACGGCGAATATGTGCGGGAGCATACGGGACTTGTGATCGACGCCTACTTTTCCGCCACAAAAATTCGCTGGATCCTCGAAAACGTACCCGGCGCCCGGGAAAAGGCGGAGCAGGGCGACTTGCTGTTCGGCACGGTGGAGACATGGCTGATCTGGAACCTGACCGGCGGCAAGGCGCACGTGACGGACTACTCCAACGCTTCGAGGACGATGCTGTTCGACGTGGATAAGCTGATGTGGGACGGCTACCTGTGCGAAAAGATAGGCATACCCATGTCCATTCTGCCCAAAGCGGTGCCGTCGAGCATGGTCTACGGCACGGTCAGCGAGACTGTACCGGGGCTGTCCATGCTTTGCGGTCTGCCCATCAGCGGCGCCATCGGCGACCAGCCGGCGGCTCTGTTCGGACAGGGATGCTTCAAGCCCGGTCAGGCGAAGAATACATACGGTACCGGCTGTTTCCTTTTGATGAATACGGGCAGGGAACGCACCGTTTCCCGCAACAACCTGATCACAGGCGTTGCGTGGGGCATCGGCGATGCGGTGACCTATGCCATCGAGGGCAGTGCGTTCAATGCAGGCTGTACGATCCAGTGGCTGCGGGACGAAATGCAGATGATCTCCTCTGCGCCGGAGTGTGACCGGCTGGCGGAGAGCGTACCCGACGCCAACGGCATCTATATCGTTCCCGCCTTTACGGGACTGGGCGCCCCGTACTGGGATATGTACGCCAGAGGCTGTGTCGTGGGACTGACCCGGGGCGTCAACCGTGCGCATTTTGCCCGTGCGGTCATTGAGGGCATCGCCTATCAGATGACCGACCTTTTGGAGGCGATGCAGGCGGATTGTTCCGTGCCCTTTACCGAGCTTCGTGTGGACGGCGGCGCATCGGTGAGCAATATCATGATGCAGATCCAGTCCGACCTCATCCGCACCCCCGTCAACCGCCCGAAGGTCGTGGAGACGACAGCGCTGGGCTGTGCCTATATGGCGGGTCTTGCGGTGGGCTTTTGGCACAGTACGGAGGAGATCGAGTCCATCCGTGAGGTGGACAGAGTGTTCGAGCCGCACATGGAAAAAGAAAAGCGGGATGTGCTCTACAACGGCTGGAAGCGTGCCGTACAGCGGGCAATGAATTGGGAGGAACAAAAGACGGTCGTCACCGAGGACATCTGACGGCGGTTTATAAACACACAGAAGGCAGACGGAACAGTGCTCCATCTGCCTTCTTTCTTTATTTCGGTTCATCACGGTTCTTGTGGGATTAAAAGTTTCGCTCAAGCCTTTTTAAAGGCTTGCGGATTCCAAAGG
>JBJEQK010000020.1:0-19390 GCA_051881715.1 Acutalibacteraceae bacterium | reverse complement strand
TTTCGACAGTCTGCGCAAGCCTTTAAAAAGGCTTGCGCGAAACTTTTAATCCCACGAAAATCCGTGATGATCCAATAAAAAAAGAGCCGTCACACGAGGCTGTGTGTCGGCTCTGTGGATTTTTATCGGCGGGGTGCAATGGCATCTTCCAACAGCTGCAAAAATACCTGCTCGGACATACCGGCATCGGAAAACAGGGAGTAGGAATAGCCGTCCTTTTCAAACAGCGCAAGTGCTA
Source organism: Acutalibacteraceae bacterium (assembly GCA_051881715.1). Classification (GTDB taxonomy): domain Bacteria; phylum Bacillota; class Clostridia; order Oscillospirales; family Acutalibacteraceae; genus UBA1425. The sequence goes on along the minus strand of JBJEQK010000020.1, from coordinate 19,152 downwards.
TACACGTGCCGTCCCCCTTGAGGGTCACGGGGACGCCTCCGACCGAAACGGTCTGCACCCGGCTGTACTGCGTATAGACGCCGGAGTTGTCCATACTGCCCTCGGACACACGGTAGCTCAGGGACTGCTCCATGTCGGCGTAGCGGATCTCGACAAGGTTGTTTCGGTAATCCTGATACGTCGTTTGTGCAGCGGCAAACGGGATGTCCGGCAGATCTTCGATGGGGATGCCGGACGCTTTGGACAGTGCATCAGCGTTTTGGTACTCGACCGTTCCCCATGCTGTTTCCACACCTTTGATCTCTATCTGGACACTGCGACCGATTTTTGCGGCAAGCAGTCCGACCAGAATCAGTACCACACAGGCCGCCACTGCGACAAGCATTCTGCTGCCGAGGTGGGAAGGTTTTCGGCTGTAGGGTTCTGCCGACTGCGCCTGTTGGAGAAACCGCCGTTTCATTTCGGGGGTCACGGAAATGTGTTCCATGAGCAAATTGTAGCTACGCAAAATCATACGCCTCCTTCAGGATCTGCTGTAGAGCATCTCTGCCTCTTTTCAGGTCGGATCGGACACTGCTCTCGTTGCGTTCGAGCAGCTGTGCGATCTCCTTTGTGGAATACCCCTCCTGATAGAACAGGTGGATCACTTCCCGCTGTTTCGGCTTCAGCGTTTTCACGGCGTCCCAGACAAAGGATAAATCCTCACGTGATTCGGCGCTCAGCGTTTCCTGCAATTCGTCTGTCTGGCGGCGTTTGTTGTAGCCGATCCTGTTTTTGCTCAGGTTTGCCGCCACACGCAGCAGCCAAACCTTGGCGTGCTTCTCGTTTTCCAGCTTGGGCGCAGTTTGGATATAGCGTATCAGCGTGTCCTGCAGTACTTCCTCGCTGTCTGCCATGTTGTGCAGATAGGAGTACGCCAGCCGCAGGATGGCGTCGCCGAACAGGTCGAAAAAGACTTCCGCTTTTTTGCGGACAAAAGCAGGATCCGCCTCTTTTTCAAACCGCACGGGAGACAGCGACGCCAACACCAGCATGGCGCTGCGCAGGAAAAGATATATGGGGGAGATACGGATCCCTGCTTCTGTCATGGTCTGCTCCTTATTGTACGGCGGCGATCAGTGCCGACATGGCCTCGGCGGACATACCGTCGCTGCCGATGCTGTAGCTGTAGCCGTCGGCGCTCCAAAGCGCCAGCATGATCTGCTCGCCGTTTCCTTTCAGCGTGACCGTTTTGCCGTCCAGCGTTTCGATCTGTGTATTTTCATAGGTGGTGTAACAGCCGCTGATGTCCCCACTGCCGACCGCTTTGCGCAGGTAGCCGGTGTCGAAGCCGACTTCCAGAATTTCCTTGCCGATCACATAGTAGCCCGTGGCACGGATGCTGTCGGGGACGGACAGGGAAAAGCCCGCCGCCTTTGCCGCATCCTCCAGCGTGTCAAACTCCTCGATGGGGCTGGTGATCTGCACCGATTCTGCCCCGATGGGAGTGTCCTGCGGAGTGCTTGCCCGTTTGCCGCAGGAGACCAAAACGAAGCCGGATGTGACAAGGGCTGCCAAACACAAAAAAACAACTGCAAACTTTTTCATACTTTTTTCCTCACTTACTGTTTTTTGAGCGGAGCTTTGTGTTCCGCTCTGTCTTATATACATCCGGCAAGCGGGAAATGTTGCAAAAATTTTTAAGGCAATACCGCAATTTACAGCTTTATGCGGTTTTCTCCAGCGCAAAGGGGTGTGTTTTTGTAGCTCGCTTCCACGCCTTGGGGGATGCGGACGGTCAGGGTGCCGTTTTCACGGTCGATCTCCACAGCGATCACACCGTTCGCCGTTTCGATCTGTCCCCTTGCGAAAGATATCTGCGGCAGGTCGGCGGGGTCGATGACGATCTTTTTGTACCCGCAGGCATCCGCAGTCTGCCGAATGCCGAGGATATAATAGAAAAGATACCGCACCGGTGCGCCGTACATGGGGTGGGACATGGAACGCGGGTCATCCCACTCCTCCCAAAGGGTGGTGGCGCCGCAGGCTTTCATATAGCCGAAGGACGGCTGTTTTTGGAAAGTGAGCATCCGCAGCGCTTGGGCGGCATAGCCCCGTTCAAACAGTATGCGGGGCACGATGTCGATGCCGAAGATGCCCACGTTTACCCCCTGCAAAGCGTCCACGTGCTCGGCAAGACGGCGCACAGTACGTGCGTCTCCCAGACCGATGTCCGCCGCAAAGGCGTTGGCGCCGTGCTTGTCCCCGGCAAAGTCGCCGGTTTCAGGGTCAAAGTAGTTCTCCACGATGGCGTCCGCCTTTCTCTGCCGCATGGTCTGCAAGGCGGGGATGTGTGCCTGCTCACCGATCACCCGGGCGATCTCGATGGCACGATCCAAAGACTTGACGAAGAAATAGTTGTTGACGAAGGGGTTCGGGATGTCTGAATCCTGCGACTTCTGCCCCGGGGTACACCACTCGCCCAGACACCACTGTCCCGGCTGGTCGCTGACGACCAGATCCTTTTCGCTGTGGGCGTTCAGGTAGTCAAAATAGCGCAGCATCTGCGGGAAATAGAGATACAGCGGCTCCGGGTCGCCGTAGGTGCGGTAATACACATACGGTACCTCCACGATGGCACAGCCCCATCCGCCCGGACCGCCGCCGGACTGCACATAGGGCGCCGTGTACTGCACATGACCGCTCTTTCTGTCCTGACAGTCGGAGATGTCCCGCATCCATTTGCGGTAAAATTCCCGGCAGGAGAGGGTGAGCATGGCAGTTTCGCACGTCAGCTGCCCGTCTCCCGTGTAGCCCCTGCGTTCCAGGTGGGGACAGTCGGAGGGAATGCCGGCGTGCATATTGCAAAGCTGGGTACGGATATATGCATCGTACAGCCAGTTGAGCGTCTCGTCACTGCACGCAAAGGCGGAGCTGTGTTCGGTGTCGGCGTGGATGACCTCGAAGCGGACGAATTCCGCCCCCCGGCTCACGGCGAAATACCGTCCGGCAGTCCAAGTGAACTGCGGATGATACTCCCGCCCGGTGCCGTCACATTTGTAGGACGTGAGCTGACGATGCGCCCACTTTTCGGGCAGGGAGACGGTTTCGGGGTCGAACACCTCCCCTGCCGCCACGGTGATCTCCCGCCGCTGTGCACAGCGTACCACCGGCCAGCCGGTAACGTTCTCGCCAAGGTCATAATAAACCGTGTCCGCCGATTCGGCAATTTTCTGCGGCACGATGGTGCGGATCACCCGGTCAGCGGGACTGTCCTGCACATAGAAGCGGCTGTCCGGCGTTTCTGCCTGCGATACGCCCTTCCAGCCGCCGGCATCGTAGTCCGGCAGCATAAAGCCGTCGTTGTAGTTATATTTGGTATAGTCGAATTTCTCGCCGTGTGTCAGTGCAAATTCGTCCAGAGGTCCTTCCCGCCAGCGCAGGGACAGGTCGGACACAGCGTCCCTGTCTGCAAAGCGGATGCGGTAGCAAAGCTTGCAGCTGCCGTAGCGGAAATACCAGCCCGGTCCCACCTCGGCGGTCAGGACGTTTTCTCCGTCCGCAAGGTACGGCGTCAGGTCGTACTGCATACAGTAGATGCGGCACGCCATCTCTTCGCCGAATTCCCGTGCACAGAAGCAGTCGGCGTAGGAGTGGTAGTGGGAGTTGGCGGGCACGAAGCGATCCTCGGTGACGGGTCTTCCGTTGATGTACAGCGCAAAGAATCCCAATCCGCAAACGGTGATCTGCGCCGCTTCCCCCTTGCGGGCACGGAATGTGCCACGGAACGTGGGAGAAATGCAGTCGGCAGAGGCCTGTACCCACAGGGCGTCTTTGAACATTTCATACTGTGTCATGCAAAATCCTCCTGTAAAAAAAGGGGTGCGCACATAAACGCACCCCAAGTTTTAAGGCAGCACCGCACAATCGGGGGTGCGGATTGCCTTAAGCCACTCTGTTGTTTTGCGATTTCCGCTTTTTGGATTCGCCGGAGGCGGCAGGCTTGCTGCGGCGTTCGGTGCGGTACTCGTCCGCATAGGCCGCACGGGAAAGCTCCCGTTCCAGCTCCCGCTCCCGGGCGGTGTGCATCCGCCTGCGCAAGGATTTGAGGAAACGGAATGCGCCGCGCTCCGCTTTGACGACTTTGCTTTCCTTGATAAACCCGAAAATCAGCGCAATGACAGCGGCGGCCTCCGCCAAAGTGCGCAGGATCATCATGCCTGTTTCCATTTCCGCACCTCCATATACTAAATCAAATATGATTTTATCACAACATATTCCACTTGTCAACCAGAAAATGCACAAGAAATTGTGTTCTTGAAATCCGCAGCAGAAAATTTTGAAAAAGGCTTGCTTTTTTTGGAATTTGCGGTATAATCTATAGTGGAGTACGTTTGAAAGGAGAATTTCCACTATGTCTGCATTAACCACCAACAAGTCTGTCCTGGCATGGATCGAGGACAAAATCAACCTCGTTTGCCCGGACAAAGTCGTCTGGATCGACGGCTCTGCCGAACAGATCGAGGCACTGCGTGCCGAGGCCTGCTCTACCGGCGAAATGATCAAGCTCAACCAAGAGCTGCTTCCCGACTGCTATCTGCACCGCACCGCCGTCAACGACGTTGCCCGTGTAGAGGGTCGTACCTTTATCTGCACCCCCACCAAGGAAGAGGCCGGTCCCACCAACAACTGGATGGAGCCCTCTGCCTGCTATGAAATGCTCTACGCCATCGCCAAAAATTCCTATAAGGGACGCACCATGTACGTCATCCCCTATTCCATGGGTCCCGTCGGTTCCCGTTTCGCCAAGGTCGGCATCGAGCTGACCGACTCCATCTATGTCGTGCTGAACATGGCGATCATGACCCGCACCGGCAAGGCTGTCCTTGACGTGCTCGGCGACAGTGACGACTGGGTGCGCGGTCTGCACTGCAAGTGCGACATCGACGAGGAGAAGCGCTACATCTGCCAGTTCCCCCAGGACAACACCATCATCTCTGTCAACTCCGGCTACGGCGGAAACGTCCTGCTGGGCAAGAAGTGCTTTGCACTGCGCATCGCCTCCTATCAGGGCTGGAAGGAAGGCTGGCAGGCGGAGCATATGCTGATTCTCGGCGTGGAGAATCCCCAGGGGGAGATCCGCTACATCTGTGCGGCGTTCCCGTCCGCCTGCGGCAAGACCAACCTTGCCATGCTCATCCCGCCCAAAGTGTATCAGGAAAAGGGCTACAAGGTCTGGTGTGTCGGTGACGACATCTCTTGGATCCGCAAGGGCGCAGACGGCAGACTGTACGCCATCAACCCCGAAAACGGTTTCTTCGGTGTAGCGCCCGGCACCAACGAAAAATCCAACCCCAACGCGCTGGCTTCCACCAAGCGCGGCACCATCTTCACCAACGTTGCCCACAATCTGGACAACAACACCGTTTGGTGGGAGGGTCTCGATAAGAATCCGCCCGAAAACGCCATCGAGTGGAAAGGCAATCCTTGGAACGGCAAGGAAAGCACCGAAAAGGGTGCCCATCCCAACAGCCGCTTCACCGCACCGGCCGTCAACTGCCCCTGCATCTCCAGCGAGTTTGAAAACGGCGAAGGCGTGCCGATCTCCGCATTCGTGTTCGGCGGCAGACGTGCAAAGCTGGCACCTCTGGTGTATCAGTCCCGCAGCTGGAACCACGGCGTGTTCGTCGGTTCTGCAATGGCTTCCGAAACCACCGCCGCCGCTTCCGGCGCAGTCGGCGTGGTTCGCCGTGACCCCATGGCGATGCTGCCCTTCTGCGGCTACAACATGGCGGACTACTGGCAGCACTGGATCGACATCGGCGCAGGTCTCGACCCCGACAAGGCGCCCAAGATCTTCAACGTCAACTGGTTCCGCAAGGACGACGAGGGCAACTTCCTGTGGCCGGGCTTCGGCGACAACCTGCGTGTGCTGGAGTGGATCCTCGACCGCTGCGACGGCAAAGTCGGCGCACAGGAGACCGCCATCGGCTACCTGCCCTATGCAGAGGACATCAACCTTGAGGGCATCGAGGGCGTGACCGTGGACAGCCTGAGAAGCATCCTCGACGTGGACAAGTCTCTGTGGGCTGCCGAAGCGGAGGGCATCGAGGAGTTCTACGCCAAGTTCGGTGACAAACTTCCCGCCGCCCTGCGTCAGGAGCTGGATACCCTGAAAGCAAACCTGAAATAAAAAGCTGAAAACAGCCACTAAAAAGCCGAGGTTCATCAAAACGGTGACCTCGGCTTTTGAATTGTGTCAACAAGAAAAAAGGTGCCGTCGCAAGCAGAAAATGCCTGCGGCGGCAGCCCCTTAAATCATTGTCCGGCTTGCGGTGGTTTCTGTGTGCAGGGTGGGGAAGGTCAGTAGAATTTCCAGTCTGCCGTTTTTGTACGCAGCGCAGATGTCTGCGTCCATCCGTTCGGTCAGGCTTCGGGCAATGGACAACCCCAATCCCGTGGATTTGTCCGCCGACTGGACGGTGTAAAAGCGGTCAAAGAGCTTTCCCGCCCGGGTTTCGTTCAACGCCGGCGCGGCGTTGGAAAAGGTGATGTCGCCGTTTTCACGCAGGGTAACTTTTAAGTCCCCCGGACTGTATTTGACCGCATTGCCGAGGATGTTGGCGAAAACCCGTGCCAGCGCATTTCTGTCCAGCACACGGTACACGGGCTGTTCGGGCATCTCGATTTCCGGCTCGATCCCGTTTTCCCGCAGCACGCCGTAATAGGCGGCGAGGCTTTCCTCCAGCGCCGCATTCAGCGAAAGGCGCTCCGGCCGCCATTCCTCCTGCCCGCAGGCGGCGACCGAATAGCGGAACAGCTCCTCTGTCAGTCCCTTGAGTGCCTGTGCCCGGTTCTCGATGATGGTCAGGCATCTGCCGACTTCTTCCGATTTTTCCTCGTCCTTGAGCAGATCGAGATAGCCGCAGATAGCGGTCAGGGGGGTGCGCAGGTCGTGGGAAATGTTTGTGATCGCCGTGCGAAGCTCGTCATTTTGGGACTGGATCTGCAGCTCCTTTTTGCGCATTTCCCGCAGGTTTTGGTTGAGCATCGTCACCGTTTTTGCCATCGTCCTGTCGTTTGCGGCAACGGTGATCGTGGCATTGGTATCGGTTTTCAAAATTTCGGAAAGCTGTCGGTTGATATTTTTAAGCTCCCGCCGCAGGCAAACAAGCCGCACCGAAAGCACAGCCACCGCCAGACACAAAACCGATACCAACGCTATTTTCATACCATCACCTAAGAGATATCTTTCTTTTTGAATACGACCAGTCCGACCGACGTGCAGAGCACGATCAGCCCTGCCGCATACAGCAGAAAATCAGTTGTATCCGCCGTTTCCTCATTTTCTATCATGCCGGAAATCTGCATACACTGTCCCGTAGGGTTGATGTCGTTGAGCGCCGCAAAGATCTGCCGTTTCGTGCCCCGGAGATAGTTGGGGTTCGGCTGGGCGATATCCTTTTGCAGTTCGCCGTTTTCGTCCATATAGATACATTCATCATAATACTCCGGCTCGCTCAGCGCAGAGGTTACGGCCGCTGCGACAAAAAACAAGGCAACCGTCAACAGCAGGGAAACAACAGCCGCCGCAGATTTCTTGCTGCAATTCATGGCGATCGCCAAAAAGAGCGCCGTATACGCACACGAGGACACATACAGTACCAGCGCCGTGACAGCCACAGAGGAAGCATCCACGGTAAAATGGTTGCAGAAGATCAAGCCGAAAAGCAAGGAGCCGGCATAGTAGGCGGCATAAATCAGCAGCAGCGCCAGAGAGCACAGGATAAGCTTTGATAAATAGATGTGACCTCTTCGTTTTCCGTGGATGATTTTGTTGCGGATCGTCCCGTCGGAATACTCTGTGCCCACGAACAGACTGACGAAAACAGCCGCAAAAAAGCCGATGATCGCCCCGATCGCAAAGAAGCCGTCCATCATGTTCGGTTCCATATCGACGTACCGGGATCCGAAGTAAATATACATTTGAAGACCGATGCCAAACAGGAACGCTGCGCTCAGCAGACCATAAAACAAGCGGTTTTTAAAAAGCCGCAAGGTCTCGGCAGATATCAAATTTCTCATGCCTTTGCACCTCCGACCAGATTGATAAAGTAGCTTTCCAAGCTCTCGTCGGATTCGGACAAAGCGAGCACCCTGCACGATGCGCTGTTCAGCTCCGTCACAAAATCGCAGACCACCGGATCCGCATAGACATTCACTTCCTCGTCGGAAATAACGGTATATTCCATACCCTTGCCGTCCAGGTACTGTATGAGGCGGTTCAGGTTGTCCACCTTTACCTTGACATACTTTCTGCACTTTTTCTCCAACTCGTCCGCACGGATTTCCGACACCACACGGCCGCCATCCATAAATCCGTAATGCGTCGCCAGCATGGACAACTCATGCAGGATGTGGCTGGAGATCAAAACCGTAATGCCCATTTCCTGATTCAGTTTCAAGATCAGTTCCCGAATCTCCACGATTCCCTGCGGGTCAAGCCCGTTGATGGGCTCATCGAGAATCAGAAAATCGGGGGTACCCACCAGGGCAATGGCAATGCCGAGCCGCTGTTTCATGCCGAGGGAAAAGTTGCGCACCTTTTTCTTCCCGGTATCTCCGAGCCCCACCAGCCGCAGAAGTCCCGGTATGGTGGTGAGATCGGGATCCCCCACAAGCTTGTACTGATACTTCATGTTCTCCTCGGCGGTCATGTCCAAAAACAGGGACGGTGTTTCCACAACGGCACCGATTCTTTTGCGGGATTTGGAAATGTATCGGCTGGTGTTTTTCATCCCGTACAGCGTAAATTCGCCGGATGTCGGCTCCTGCAAGCCGCAGATCAAACGGATCAGGGTCGTCTTTCCGGCGCCGTTTTTCCCGACCAGTCCGTAAATCGCACCTCTCGGAACATTCAGGGACAGTCCGTTCAGCGCTTGGAAATTTTTGTAGCGTTTACTTAAAGCGCTTGTTTTCAGCACGTATTCCATACGCATACCTCCTTTTCTTGATGCACCCATTGTACCCCCAAAGGGTTAAGAAAACGGTAAAGAAAAGGGTAAAGAATATGTTAAGATTTCATCTTGAATCCGATGCCCCAGACGGCCTCGATGCACTCGCCGCAGCCGGCATCGGACAGCTTTTTGCGCAGATTGCTCACGTGCACCTTCAGCGAACTTTCCGTGCAGTCGGGGGTGTCCCGACTGATCATCTCCAAAAGGCCGGACTTGGTGATGACCTGCGTGGGACTGCGCATCAGCTGCTTGAGAATGGCATACTCCGTGCGGGTCAGTTTGATAGTTTTTTCGCCGAAAAAAACACAGTGGGAGGCATCGTCGAGGGAAAGCGCACCGAAGGTCAGCGCCGTGCCGCCCGGAACGCTTTTGCGCAGCTGCACCTCGATGCGTGCCAGCAGTTCGCCGATGTCGAAGGGCTTCGTCATGTAGTCCACCGCACCGCCGCGCAAGAGCGATATCTTGCTGTCGGCGTCCGCCTTGGCGCTGGTGACGATCACGGGAATGTCCCGAATCTTCGGCAGCAGTTCTTCCCCCGAAAGTCCGGGCAGCATCAAGTCCAGCAGTATAAGATCCGGCACAGCCGATTGCAGCACAAGCAGCGCCTCGGTGCCGGAATATGCCCGCTGTACGCCGTAGCCGTGCTTCGTGAGCGTCTGCTGCAGCATATCCCCGATATATACATCGTCGTCGATGATGAGTATGTTTTTCATGTTGCGCCTCCGTGCCGTGATGTAGAGCGCACCGCACCCTCTGCATCTCATTATACCGCCTGCGCCCGCCGATATCAATCCGTTTGCAAAAATAGGTTCACCACGAATTTTTGTGGGATTAAAAGTTTCGGTCAAGCCTTTTTAAAGGCTTGCGGATTCCAAAGGCGGCGCCTTTGGTCGCCGACCGCAGTCGGCGAAATCCTAACAACAGCAAAGCGCAGGAGGGGAACCCTTACCGGGGGTTCCCCGGTGCGAAGCACAAATTCCACAATTCTCTGTGAGAGCGAAAAAATATCACTCCGCAAAAACAGACGCCCACGCACTGCGCAGGCGTCTGTTTGTTTCTTTCTAAAGAAAATATAATCAAAAAGTCAGCCGAATTTCCTTGTTCTTTTCCATGGGATATCTCTCGCCCTGCCAGACGAGTGTGCCGCCGTCCACGGTGGAGATGACCCGCAGTTCCTTCTGCGACAGGGTCACCCGCACGCGCCCGCCCTTGACGGGCACGGCGCCGTCCACAAAGCCGAACTGCCCACGCTGCGGACGCACTTCAAAGGTTTCGTACCCGCTCGCTGTCCCCACAACGCCCAGAAAATATCGCCCCAGCAGATAGATCGGCGACGCTCCCCAGGCGTGGCAAAGGGACTTCTGGTACCTGTCGCCGTACATGGCATAGTGCTCTGCGCACGACTGCTGCGGGTCATACGCCTCCCAAACCGTGGTGGCGCCCAGATCCAGCATCCCTTTCCAGTAGGTGGTGAGCATATGGTAAATGTAGTCCACATCGCCGAGCTTGCCCATGGCGTCCAGTTCATAGCCCTCAAAATACGGCGTGGTGATCTTGTCCACGTCCTCGTTTTTCAGCACGTTTTGCACGATGGAATTCCTTTGTTCCTCGGTGGCGATGTCGTACAGCACGGCAAAGATATTGGCGTGCCGGGTGACGTTCTTTTTGCCCGAGGCAAAGCTGTCGATGAAGGCGCCCTTTTCCGCGCACCAAAAGAAGCGGTTGACCTTTTCCGTCAGTACCCTTGCCTTTTGCGTGAAGCTTTCGCCGTCTGCACCGATGACCTGCGCCAGCTTCGCCATCGCCCGGTTGGCGGCGATATACAGCATCTGCTCGGCGCACACCGCCCCGGTCTTGTCCATATCCGCCCAGTCGATAAAGATCCAGTCGGCGTACTTTTTGACGATGAAGCCGTTTTCATCCTCCCGACCTGCGCAGAACGCCATCAGGGAAACGGCTCTCGGATAAATAAGGCGGACAAAGTCCACATCGCCGTAGTTCTCGTAGTATTCCAGCACGCCCATGACCCACAGCAGGGAATAGTCCGTGATGGTGTTGATATGCTCGCAGAACGGCTCCTTGCCCCGCAAACCGATCAGACTGCGGCGCACGATGTCGCTGTCACCGCACAGGTAGGGGACAAACTTGAACGCCTGATACGCATCGCCGCCCCAAAGCCAGCGATCCCGCTTCACCGCCTCGGTCAGCACCTCCCGCATATTCAGCTGCAATGTGTAGGCGCACATCTCCCAGATTTGGTTCACGTCCTCCCGGTCACAGCGGAAAAAGCCTTTGTTCACAAGGGGCACGTATTCCAGCTGTGCGTGCAGCTGCGCCGAGGCTGCCCCGGTCAAAAAAATATAGCGAAACGCCCTCGGGCGCAGGCAGTACGCTGACTGCCCCGCCACATCCTCCTGCACCACGGAAAACGCCGTGTCCAGCGCTTCCTGCCGGGATTCGCCGTAGCTGACATGGATGCGCTCCTGCGCACAGATCCCGCCGATGTGCAGAAAGCCGAAGATCTCTTTGCCGAAATCATAGAGGATCCCGCCGTCCGTAGGCTCGCTGCAAACGGGAACCACCGTCTCGTAGGAAAAGGGAAAGACTTCCGGGTCATCGGTGGGCTTGTCGTATTTTTCGTCCCATCCCACGGGGATTTTTTCCAGCGTGTCGTTTCGTGTGTACCATGTCCCGTCCGTTGCCGCCACATCGCTCTCGATGTATGCGGCGGGCAGTCCCGAGAGGTTGACGACATGGATTTCCAAAGCGTGCTCCCCTCGGCTGACGGACACCTGTTTTTCATCGCCGTACATGACGCCGTCCACCTTGAGATACCCCGTGCCGTTCAGGTGCAGTTTCAGCTGCCCGTCCCGGGAAACCTGCACCCTCGCAAGAAAGATCACATTTCTGTCCACGTCGTAGAACCGCCAAAACGCCGGGTAATCCATGCCGTATTGCTGGCGGCGGCTGTTGACCCGGTTCGTGTGAAAGATTTCGTAGTCTCCGTAGTTCCAAATCCAGTAGCTTTTCATCGTTTCTCCATCCCGAAAGCGTCACTGCTCCCGTATCATCATACAGGTGTTGGCGTCCATGGTAAAGGCAAGATCGTCGGTGACTTGGACGCATTCCCCATCGTGGTCGCTGTCCAGCAGATGCACCGCATAGGTGCCGCTTTTGCCACGATCCGCCGTTGGTGGCGTTCAGCGGTTTGAATTTTCCGCACTTTTTTTGCAAATCAAATTGCAGGTTCATCACGGATTTTTGTGGGATTAAAAGTTTCGGTCAAGCCTTTTTAAAGGCTTGCGGATTCCAAAGGCGGCGCCTTTGGTCGCCGACCGCAGTCGGCGAAATCCTAACAACACCAAAAGCGCAGGAGGGGAACCCTCACCGGGGTTCCCCGGTGCGAAGCACAAATCCCACAATTTTCCGTGAAGAGCGAAATTGCAAAGTCTCCATAAGAGTTTCCTCCATGCTTTTCCGTTTTCCGCCCTGCGTCGGGAATCGTGTAAATATCCTACCACATTTGCCGCCATAACGCAACGGGTCGGTTTGCGCCGTGTGCGAAAAACGCCCACGCATACAGCGCAGGCGTCTGCCGGTTTTGCCGCGATTCTATTCGGTTGTACCGTTTTGCTTCGCGAGGTTTTGCAGTGTGTCCCCCGCCGCACGGTACAGCGTCCAGTCCTCCAGCGGTTGTGCGCCCAAGGAGAGATAGAAGTCGATGCTCGGCTTGTTCCAGTCCAGACAGCACCATTCCAGCCGTCCGCAGCCCCGTTCCACGGCAATGGATGCCAGCTTTTTCAAAAGCGCTTTACCGTGTCCTTTGCCCCGGTGCTCCGGCAGTACAAACAGATCCTCCAGATAGATGCCCGCCCTGCCGAGGAAGGTGGAGAAGTTGTGAAAAAAGAGGGCGAACCCCACTTCCTTTCCCGCCTCCAGCGCGAAAATGACCTCCGCCTTTTGCCGGTCAAAAATCCATTCCTCCAGCAGTTTTTCGTCCGCAACCACTTCCCCGCACATATGCTCGTAGTCCGCCAGCGCCTCGATAAAGCGCAGGATCAGCGGCACATCCTCCCGCCGGGCAAAGCGAAACTGTGTCTGTGCGTCCATCTTTTTCCCTCCGAATCCGTTTCTTTGTTCGATTATATAGCACGATCCATCAACTTGTCAATCTGTTTTGCATTTCACAGCGGACAGCCACTCTGTCCCCGCCGTCCGGGGAATAGGTGAACAGCGTCAGATCCCACTGCGGATCCGTTGCCGTGCCCGCCGCCCGGGGTAGCGTTTCCACGGCTTGAACCGTGTACGCGATTTTTCGTCCCTGCACGTCCGTGAACAGAATGCTGTCCCCCGTCCGCAGGGTCTCGATCCGCCCGAAGTGGCGGCGGTAATCGTATGCGGCGATGACAAACCCCTTTGCATACGCCGTCCCTGCATAGCGGCACGGGGCAGTTTGCAGATGCGCTTCGCTCCACTTCTCCTGTACGGGCAGCTCCAGCCGGAGCGCCGGAATGTCCAGTACGCCGACAAAACTGCCGCTGTCGGTATTTTGTACGGGCATCTGTTCCGGCATCTCGCCGCAAACCATTTCCGGGATGGAAATTTCCTTCAGCGCCGCCTGTGCGCGGTACCCGCTTTGCAAGCTGAACGATGCCGCCAGACAAGTCCAGCGGACGAACACGGTCAGTGCAACCAAACCCAAAACCACGCAGACCGTCTTTTTCTGATTCATGCGCCGCCTCCTCCCTGCATCTGATGCATTTTATGTGTATGCATCTATCAGCGGAAATTGGACTCCAAATTACCCGGAACAGCTTGCCGATTCACCTTTAAAGCATATTTCGATTTTCTTCGCATAGGGTGTATCGGAGGTGTTTTTTTGAAAGAGAAAAACTGGAACCGCTTCGGTGCGTTCTTCACGGCGGTCGTCGGCTCACTGTTGCATTTTTTATACGAGTGGTTCCCGTCGGGCTTTACCGCCGTATGGGGCGCCGTCAACGAAAGCACATGGGAGCACATGAAGCTGGCTTTTTGGCCGATGCTGTTCTTCGCCGCTGTGGAATATCTGCTCTACGGAAAACAGACAAAGGGTTTCCTGCCCATTCGGGTATGCTCTATCCTCATCGCCGTTTTGCTTATCCCCATTCTGTTCTACAGCTACACCGGCGTTTTCGGGAAAAGCGTTGTGATCCTCGACATTCTGATCTTTTACGGTGCCGTTGCCGCCGCCTACACCTTTTCCTGCAAACAGCTGCAAAACCCTTGGCACAGATTCCGTACCCTGTGGGCGGAACTTCTGTCCTGTGCCGTTTTATTGGTCATGCTGGTGTGCTTTCTGTCCTTTACCAAAAAAGCACCGCACCTGCCGCTGTTCTGCGACCCGATCAGCGGAACCTACGGCATCGCACAGCAGACCCTTTTGCGCACATAAAAAAGACGGAACCCAAGCGGCTCCGTCTATTCTTTATTGCTTTGTTTTTTTCGGGGAGAGATTAGAAATATCTCTTCAGCAGACCGTCAAAAGCCTTGCCGTGACGGGCTTCGTCCTTGCACATCTCGTGCACGGTGTCGTGGACAGCGTCATAGCCCAGCTCCTTGGCACGCTTGGCCAGAGCAAGCTTGCCCTCGGTGGCGCCGTACTCGGCGTCAACACGCAGTTCCAGATTCTTCTTGGTGCTGTCGGTGACGACTTCGCCCAGCAGCTCCGCAAACTTGGCGGCGTGCTCCGCTTCCTCGAAAGCGATGCGCTTGTACGCCTCGGCGACCTCGGGATAACCCTCGCGGTCAGCCTGACGGCTCATGGCAAGGTACATACCGACCTCACTGCATTCGCCGTTGAAATTGGCACGCAGACCCTCGACAACTTCGGGGTCAAGGTTCTTGGCAATGCCGACCTTATGTTCATCAGCCCAAACCTTTTCCTCGGCCTGCTTGAGGAATTTGGAGCCGGGAACGTTGCACACGGGGCACTTCTCGGGCGGCTCATTGCCTTCGTGGACGTAGCCGCAGACAGGACATACATACTTCATGGGAATCAACCTCCAAAATATAAATTTAGAGTTTTATTATCGCACGTTTTTCGATGTTTGTCAAGCGTTCGACAACAAACTTTGCGCGCCAAATTTCGCCGCCGATTACAGGGTGACGAGGTCGCTTTGCAGCAGGAAGATGCCGTCATACACGCCCTTGAAGGTGATGCCGCCGGCGAAATCCGCCGTCAGCGCCGCCAGATCCTCCGCCTCGACCCATGTATCCGCATTGTCCGCCAAAACGGAGGTCACATAGGCGAACGCCGTTTTCAGCATCACGATGGGCGCCGAGACGCTCCATGTCGCCGCGTGACCCTGCACTTCGGCGGCTTTCAGCTGTTCCATGGCGTAGGCGCTGTCGGTCTCATGGTCGGCAAGAGAGATGTTCAACCCGGAAGCGAGCACCAGCGGAGAGGGCATAAAGGTGGAGACCATCGCCATGCCCCGTGCGGCGGCTTCCTGCGCCAGAACGCCCTGCACGGTGGGATCGGTGCAGAACACGGCGGTTTCCTTGCCGAACTTCTCCTCCTTGCGGGCAAGATCCTCCCGAATAAACTGCTTCGCCATGTCGCTGTCCCTGCCCTCCTCGGACAAGTCCACGCACAGGGCAGACTTGAACGTCAGCTTCTCCTGCTTGCAGGCCGTCTCCACGGCGGTGCGCAGATCCTTGATGTAGGCATAGCGCAGCATACTGTTGGTGGTGTAGAACACGAACGACTTGGCGCCGAGCTCCTTGCTCTTTTGCACCATGCTGTCCGCCAGCGCGGCAAAGTCCACGTTGAGGGTCATGTCCGCATAGTGGGACAGCAGCTCGTTGCCCTCACGGGGGGAACAGCAGACGATGAGCATATCCTCCCGCTGTTCGCGCACCATTCTGGCGGCGCGGCAAACACCCTCCACGCCGGTGGCGAAGATCATCGCCTTCACCTCGGGATCCTTGGCGGCGGAAACGGCGCTTTCGGAGATGACGTCCGTGTTGGTCTGGTAGTCAGTGCCGATGCCCAGCACCTTGACGCTCTCGCCGTAGATGCGGGCAAACTCCGCGGCGGCGGCGTAGGTCTCGGGGTCGTACTGCTGATCCTCTACGAAAATGACTGCTTTCGTCCCCTCAGGGAACACGGCTTTCTTCGCATTGCCGCCCCGGTCACAGCCGAAGCAGAGCAAAACCAGTGCGAACGACAGCAGTCCTGCTAAAAAACGTTTGAACATATCGGGCACTCCTTTGAAAGTTATACAGATAGTATAGTACCAAATCGGCGCCTTTCTGTCAACCGCACGGAAAAAATTTATTGCATCCAAACAGACGAATGATCGAACCCAAGGCTTTCCTTAGGGGAAGCAAAAGGGCAACAATCCGATGCCTAATAAAATTCGTTAGCCGGCTAACGTTTTTATTGACCGTGCAAAAAATACACGCTGTGATTTTTAATCCCGCATTTTTTGTTCAGCACGGGAACGCCAAAAAAGACTTGCAAGAAACGGTAAAATTGCTTAATGGAAAAGACCATGCCAACGATCGTTTTGCGCATCAGACGTTGTTGACGGCGATTCAACTTTTTTGATTTCCGCAGTACACCCTTCGCTCCAGTTGCTGTCCCATCCGGACGAAGTGGAAGCGTAAATGGTTTGCAGCGGCGACCAACCCCAGAATGCAGATTCACCCACGGAATTTACGCTGTTCGGAATCGTGATGCTTTCCAGTCCCGTACATCCTCCAAAGGCGCCATCACCAATGACTTGTACGCTGCTGGGAATCGTTATTTTGGATAAGCCGATGCATTCTTCAAACGCTCCACCGGCAATGGCTTTCGTTCCCGCTTTAATCGAAATAGAAGTGTTTTTTGGCATTTCGCCCTTATACGCATAGGCAATTTTTCCAAGGTAGACCATACCATCCGGCTGCTTGTCAAACCATGCAGTACCACCGAATGCGCCGTAGTCCCCTCCGTAAATATGCAAAACGCTGTCCGAAACCGAAACACTTGCTAATTTTTCACAGTCCATAAAGGCATTATAACCTATGCTTGTTACACCGTTGGGAACGGTCACGCTTTTCAAGCTCGAACAATCGGAAAATGCGCCGTACGGGATTTCTTTCAATCCATTGGGAAGCACAACATTTGTCAGCGATTCACAATCCTCAAAGGAGCATTCTCCAATAGATTTCACAGTGTTCGGTAAATTCGCAGATGTGATTTTTTTACATCCTCTGAAAGCATATTCTCCAATATCGGTTAATTTGTCCGGGAAGGAAACATCGGCCAATTCTTCGCATCCGCAAAATGCAGAGTCGTCTATACTTGTTACGCTGTTTGGAATAGTGACTGTGGTCAGGTACGTACACTTATAAAAGGCATATGCACCGATATTGGTCACGCCGTCTTCGATAACAACGGTTTCAACCTCCGAATACTGCGCCCACGGTGCTGTTGAGAAGGAATAACTATCTCCGTCTTGTTCCCATGCATCCATTTTGCCTTCGCCCGAGATCGTTAATGTCTGCGAATCGCTGTCATATGTCCAGCTCAAATTCTCCCCGCACGGGTCATTCTCGTCCGCAGTCAGATCTGTGTCGTACCCCAAACAGTAAAGCACATACGCATTTTCTGTGGAAACCTTGCATTCTGTCGAATAAAGAATATTTTCTCCCAAGTAGGACACACTTTCTGGCATTGTCAGTGTTTTGAGGGACGAACAGATGCCAAATGCATAGTCGCCGATTTCTTCTACGCCTTCCGGAACGGTCAATTCCTCCAAGGAAGAACAGCCCCAAAAAGCATATTGTCCGAATGTTTTCAAACTATGATAATAATACTCCTCAAAATTCACGCCGGTCAGGCTGGTACAGTCTTTAAACGCATAATCACCAATTTCTTCAATCTGGCATCCCGAGTCAAATTCTACGGTTTCCAGATCATAACAGGCGTAAAAACACGCATTGCCGATATTTGTTACACGCAGCGGAATATAGATTTTGCGGATCGCCGTTTCGGAAAAGGCATATTCTTCAATGGACAAGAATTCCTCGGAGACGCTCTCAAAGAAAAACACGTTTTTAAGCGAGGAACATCCTTGGAACGCATAGTAGCCAATAGTTTTCACACTGCTGGGTATTGTTACTTCTGTAAGAGAATAACAAAATTGGAATGCATAGTTTCCAATTTCTTTTACACCTTTAGCAATCGAAAGCTCTGAAAGATGGGAACAATCGCAGAATGCATTGTAAGCAATGATTTCCACGCTGCTGGGAATAGTTACTTCCGTAAGAGAGTCACAACCATAAAATGCAGATTCGCCAATGATTTCCACGCCATCGGGAATGATTACGCTTTCAAGCTGGTAGCAATGTATAAATGCGCTGTCTTTGATTTCCGTGATGCTGTCGGGTAAAGAAATCGTTTTGAAATCCCAATTATCAAAAAACCACGCACTTATACTTATAATACCGTCTTCAAGGACAACGTGCTGCACGACATCGTCATTCTTCCAGCCACCGTAAAACTGCCAAGGAGATTCCGGCAAATCTCCTTCGCCCCGAATCGTTAATGTACCGTTATCCCGGTCGAATTCCCACGAAAAACCGTTCCCGAAGCTGCCATGCGCTCTCAGAACATTCTTGTGCAGGTAAATTGAAGTTGGAATAATAATTGCCGCAGCAACCACAACCGCCGCAACGAGAATGAGAATAAGCTTTTGCATTTTACTGAGCGGTTTGCGATGTGCCCATTTGTGGGACACTTTTTTCTTCACACCACTGAAAACACTGCGCAGTCCTTTTTTGGAAGAATTTTTTGCCGCAGACGGAACGGTTTTCGTTTCGCTGCAATCTGCGATACGGTCGTTGTTTTCCTCCAGTTCTTCCCCGTATGCGCCACAGCTTGGACAGACATCAAAAACGTCATCAAATTCTTTGCCGCAGTTTTTACAAGTACGCATCATTTTGCATCCCTCTTTAAAATAATTTTTTGTTTGAAACCGTCGTTTCGCATACGCAAAACGATCTATTGCTTTCTTGAACTTATTTTACCATTTGATTCACTTGTGCGCAATATATTTGTAATAAACAACCTCTTTTTTGGTTCATCACGGAAAGTTGGGGGATAGCTTGCGGACAGAGGGCAAAGATA
>JBJEQK010000019.1:8890-19664 GCA_051881715.1 Acutalibacteraceae bacterium | reverse complement strand
TACACGACAGTGCAGGAGAAACCGAAAACAGCAGCACTGCACCAATTCATGCCGCCCCTGCTTGCTTGCAGAAATCACTTTTTCGACAAGCTGAAGGCTTGCGGATTCCAAAGGCGGCGCCTTTGGTCGCCGACCGCAGTCGAGTGCGAAGCACAAATCCCACAATTTTCCGTGAGGAGCGAAAAAACACTTGCAAACAATCCAAGAGTATGCTATACTGGAAAAAATTGAATAAGAAAACGAAAATACGGTTTGAAAAGTTGTACGCTGAGTAGATGTAAAAGGGAATCCGGTTCGAATCCGGAGCAACCGCCATTACTGTATTTGACAAGCAAGCGCGTAATACCATTGGGGTCTTTCCCTGAGAAGGTGCGCTTTTTGCGGCATATGTTGCCGCTGCATCATAAGTCAGGATACCTGCCGTATTTTCAAAAGGTTTAACATGATTGGGCGAGAAGAGTGCAACCGACTACAGGCGAAAATCGCTTTGGCGCGTGCACTTTTTTGTTTTGTATCGCGCCAAGGTGTATTTGTGTGATCCTGTTTTCCGTTGCGCTCTTTCCGTTTTGTCGGAAAGAGCCTTTTTTTCGGAAAGGAGGATCATTTCATTTTTTGTTCGTTGTCAAAACACCGTGCTTCCTGGCGGCGGAAAGCGGAAAGATGAATTCATGAGGAGGAGTAATGTTATGTTCAAAAAACTTTTTTCCTGCTTTTTGGCTGCTGCCCTACTGCTGACATTTTTTCCTGTACGGTCGGTCTGCGCAGCAGACATCATGCATATTGCATCTGTCGAAAATTGGGAAGCATTCGTTGCCGCAGGCGATGATGTCAACGCTGTTTTGGACGCGGATATTGATCTCGGCAGTTTGAATGATGCGACCCCCGCATTTGAGGACGGGTTTCACGGAACGCTGGACGGAAACGGTCATATGATCACGTACACCTACACTGCGGCGACAGCAAATTTCTGTGCGTTGATTCGCACGCTTGCTGCAGACGGCACCATCAAAAACCTGACTGTAGATGGCAGTGTCACCGTATCGGGCAGCAGAACCGGCAGAAATTACCATGGAGGGATTGTATTCCAAAATGCTGGTACAATCGAAAACTGTGTGAGCAGCATTTCTTTCTGCTGTTCCGATACGATTTCCAGCACGAAGAACGTGAAATATGTCGGCGGAATCGCTGCAAAGAACAGCGGCGTCATCCGAAACTGTGTATTTGACGGCAAGATTGAAAACATTACCACCTATGCCGGCGGCATTGTTGCGGAAAACAATGGCGGAAGTTTGTACGACTGCACGAACAACGGAGAAGTCGGTGTTGTCAATGTTTCCGGCTATGCAGGCGGAATTGCTGCGGCGATCACGGCAAGCAGTGCACAGGATAAAATGGTCTTGGAAAACTGCAATAACAAGGGCAGCGTCACCGGTGGCAGCAGCGAGTACGGGTATGCCGGCGGTATTGTGGGGCAGATCAATATAGCGTCCAGCTATGTTACTTATGACGCGAAGCCGGAGATCACGCTTGTTGGCTGCTCGAATATGGGTATTTTAACTGCAGGCAATACAGAGGATATGGTGGCTAAAAATAACAATCCGGACAACTGCACACTGGTGATTGAAGCGGGTACGCCTGCACATGAGCACACCTATGATACCGGCGTGGTCACAAAGGAACCTACTTGCACGCAAACGGGTATAAAAACTTTTACCTGTACCACGTGCGATGATTCTGTGCAGGGGCACAGCTATACAGAAACAATCGAAATGCTTCCTCACACGATGGGTGAATGGGAGACGGATGCGCAGGACAAGCTTGTGCGCAAGTGTACGCTCTGCGGCACGGTTTTAGACGTGGATGCAGAGGGGGCGGTCGCATTTCTTCAGAATGCCGTGCAGGCGCTTAACGATGCGTGGCTTCGTCTGGTTCCGGTTTACGGAACGGATACGAATGTAAATACTCTGCTTTCCGCCGAGTTGGAAAAGCTGGGGTTCCATGGCATCGGCGTCTGTGTTAAATCTGCAGAGAATCCAGAGGACGGTACGGCGGCGATTGCACAGAACGGTGATATCACCTATTTCTATGCTGATCCGAACGCTTTTCGTCCCATGTGGTTCAGCAGTATTCCCATCACGTTTACGCTTTCTAAAGCGGACAGAACGGTAGAATTCACTGCAAACGCAGTCCTGCATTGGGACGGCGAAAAAGCGGTCGAAGCAATGCGCACACAGGTGGCAGAGCTTGTTACGGCAGAGGCGTTGTGCGGTGAAAATACATCGCTGCAGGATGTGACAAAAAATCTTGTTCTGCCCAAAGCGGTCACCGATGCGAATGGAGAAAAGATTCTCTGGTCGTTAATCTCTTGGACGTGCTCCGATCCGGATGTGATTATCGTGGATAGCACTGCACAGGGAACGGCGGACACGCTCTTTGATCCGTATACGGGTATCGTCAAAAGGGGCGTTGAGGATCAGAAGGTCACACTGACCGCTTCCTTCCATTTCCAAAGAACAGCATACGATGAGCCCGACATTATCTACACAAAGGAATTTGAAGTATGTGTTAAAGGAATCGGTGATGCAATTCGCGCGCAAATGCAGGCGCAGCTTGACGAAAACTACACCGCAGATAAATTGACCTATATCGGAACCCATGAGAAAATCGACCCGGAAAATATAAACTATGATCTGCAGCTTCTGCTCCCGCGTACCAGCGGCATTGAAAATCCCGAGGATTATTCGTTCGAGGTCACCTCAGATAACGACAAGACTGCGCATGTGAACGCATCAAGGGTTTTTATCTTCAGACCGCTTCCGGGAGAGCCGGCGGCAAATGTAACGCTGACTGTAAAGATGACAAACAAAAAGTACAGCGGCATTTTTGTGACAAAGGATATCCACCTGACGGTTGCACCCATCCGTCAATCGGAGATCCGTGCCGAGATCGCACTGATGGAAAAAGTTAAGGCTTCTTTCTTTGACGGTATCAACAACGGCGAGAATGAATCCGCAGACAAGATCACAGAGAATCTGCATTCATTCTATGAGGCGTCGGACAATGGCAGCGGCGGTTTGAAATGGGCATATGCCTACACGGATGTGACAGATACCGGCATTGCCGCTGTGTCCATCGACACGGCGCACCCGTCAGAGCAATGGGACAGGTTCCATTCCTCCGATCCGTCTGTGGTCACGCACGAGAATCTGCTGGTTAACCGTGAAAAGGAAAACACCGATGTTATACTCACGGCGTGTTTATCCAGTACGCGGTTTGCACGCTATGCGGAGCTGTACCCGGACAATGAGGATTTTGCAAAGCTGTATCGCCAGCGTGTGGAAGTGCAGATCACCGTTTGCGGAACCGATCCTACACCGCAGAAGCTGACCTTCTGGCAGATCGTTCTGCGCTATCTGACTGCCGCGTACAATCATGTGGTCGGCTTCGTGCGCAAGGTCGCAGATTTTCTAACGCGCCTGTTTGGCATGAACTAAGGCAACACCGCGCAAATCGTGGCACACGCCTTGCTTGGATCTTATTCCGTCAGCCGGCATAAAAATCCCTTGACTTGCGTCAGCAGGCCGGCGTTCTTTTTGGACAACCTGACGAAAAAATTTACTTCGCAATCCGCACACCCCGATTTGTGCGGTATTGCCATAAAAGGGGAGGAATGATGGATTGACCGACGCGGAAAAAAGAGTATGGGCAGTCACGCAGCTGCGGAAAAAAGCGGTACAAACCGGGTGCGCGCCGCAAAAATCGGATTTTGATCCCGTCACGCTTTCCCGCATTAAGGCTGTATTGGGACCGTGGCCGAGAGCGCTCGAAACCGCAGGGCTGAAAGAGAAAAAGATTGTGAACAAAAAGAAGCACCCCCGTAAAACACGACAGACCGGACAGAAAGGAGACGGACATGAAAGATAGCGTCACACAGGCGGAGTTTGCTGCCGTTGTTGCAGATGTTTTGGATGGAAGCGTTGAAGTGGAATCCTACACCGTTAACGGCAACAGCGTTTTGATCAAAATGGTCTCTCGCCTGTATGGGGAAAAAGCAGTGACTTATCTGGACTTTGACGACGGCGGCAAGATTACCGGGCGATATGCGTATGCGCAAACGTATGCGGGATCTGCCTTTCCGAGAAAAATCGGCGATAGGATCGCAGAATGCGTCAAACATGTCTGCTTCCATCGGTCGGATCTGTCCTAAAGAATTGCACAAAAAAGAAAGGATGTTTTGTATGAAATGTAAAAAGTGTTTATCTGTTTTTCTTTGCATGGTTTTGCTTGCGGCAGCTATGCTGCCTGCTGCCCTTGCCAAAGAAGCCGACACGGCTGTCGTCACCTTCCTGTTTGCAAACGGTGAAACGATCCGTCCCTTTTTCAATTTGACAGTGACGGACGGCACTGCCGAATCCTACGGGTACACACCCGCCGAAAAAGATCATGCAGGCAAGGCGGTGGAAACCGTGAGTGCGCTGGATGTGCTCGCGGCAGCGCATCATGCCGTATACGGCGATGCATTTACTGCACAGTCTGCGGATGCGTATTTGTCCGTATCTTATGGATTCGCATCCAAAGCATTTACGCAAAGCGGCAGTTTCGGCTTTTCGCTTAACGACGTCACGCCGCACGACGACGTATTGGTCACGTCTGATTGGGGAACCTATTACACAGGCTACGCACTGGACACCACCCGAGTGAAAACGGGCGACATCATCACCCTATATATGTACACAGATGCACAAGGCTGGTCTGATCTCTACCCCACCTTTGCGGAAAAATCCCTGCAAGTCCAACCCGGGGAGACCTTCAGCGTCAGCGCTGACGGATACAACGTCATGATGTACGGCTCGAGCGAGCAAAGCGTGATCGACGCCAACACGATTCCCATGGCTGGGGCAAAGCTTTGCTGGACGCAGGATTTTCAAACCTATACGCCGGCGGGGACATTGGATGTGCAAGGCAGCGCGGCACTGTCCGTTGCCGCACCGGGTACATGGTATTTGGTTGTGTGCGGCACGGTGGACGGAACGCCTGTGATCGCGAACTATTGTACAGTCACCGTCAGCGAAGCACAGCCCGACCCTGTTGCCGAAGCCCGTTGGATTCCTGTGGGAGTGCGGCCTGTTTTACAGCTGCAAAATCATATTTTGACGCTGGGGATTTCCGTTCGTCTGCATGATTTGAACAAAACCGTATCGGACTGCCGCCGCGTCTATGCCATTCAGCTTTGCTTCGACGGCACACAGCGCTTCATTCAGTTTATCTGTAATGCATAATATGCCCCATATCCATTGCCTTAACGAGTCTGCCAAGCCTATCCGGTTTGGCAGATTTTCTTTTTCCCGGAATGCGGCACGCTTTTTGCAAAGAATATATTCAGTGGGTATACATTCCGTGTATGCTGTTTTTGAAAGTCTGCTGTTTTCTTCGTGAAAAAAAGATTGACATACTGCGCATTATCCGCTATACTAAGATAGTATATATCTATACGTATTTCTTGAACTTTGAAAGGAGACCTCTCAACATGGACGACCCCGACCCTGCTACATCTATCGTAATGCAGCTGGTACTGCTTTTTGTGCTGATCCTCGTCAATGCCTTTTTTGCTATGAGCGAGATCGCGATCATTTCCCTCAATGACACCAAGACCGAGCGTCTTGCGGAGGAGGGACATAAAAAAGCAAAGCTGGTCATGAAGCTGACAAAAAACTCCAGCAACTTCCTGTCTACGATCCAGATCGGCGTTACCTTGGCCGGATTTTTGACCTCTGCATCGGCATCCCAGTCCTTTGTGGAAATGCTTTCGGGTACGATTCGCAGGATATCCCTGTTCTCGGGCATCAGCACCGGCGTGATCAACGGCGTATCCATGGTGCTCATCACGGTCATCACCTCGTACTTTTCTTTGGTACTGGGTGAGCTGGCGCCGAAGAAGATCGCCATGCACAACCCCGAAAAGATTTCCTACAGTGTTGTCGGCATACTGCTGTTTGTGCAAAAAGTCACCATCCCCTTTGTCAAGGTGCTTTCCGTCTCGACCAACGCCCTTGTGCGCCTGTTCGGCATTGACCCCCAGGCGGACACGGAGTCCGTCACGGAGGAGGAGATCCGCATGATGGTGGACGCCGGCGAGGAAAAGGGCGTGATCGAGGACGTTCAAAAAGAGATGATCAACAACATCTTCGAGTTTGACGACATCGACGCAGGGGATATCATGACCCATCGGACGGATATGGTCGCCATTGAAGTGGACGATCCTTTGGAGGATGTTATTCAGCTTACCATAGAAGAGGGACGTTCCCGTATTCCAGTTTACGAGGAGGATCTGGACAATATCATCGGCGTGATCTATGTCAAGGATCTTCTGCCCTATGTGGGTCACCAGCTTCCCAAGGAGACCACCCTGCGCAGTCTGATGCGCGAGGCGTTCTATGTCCCCGAGAGCAAGCGCTGCGGCGATTTGTTCAAGGAGATGACCGAGACCCATACGCAGATGGCGATCGTCGTGGACGAATACGGCGGCACGGCAGGTCTTGTGACCATCGAGGATCTTTTGGAATCCATCGTCGGCAATATTCAGGATGAGTACGACGATGAGGAGGAAGAGATCTCCAAGATCAATGAAAATACGTTTACCATCGACGGCACCACCTCCATCGACGAGGTGGACGAACTGGTGGGCGTTACCATCCCCGAGGGGGACTATGATACATTGGCGGGCTTCCTGATCAGCGAACTGGGCTTCTTGCCCAAGGACGGCGAGATGAACGAAGTCGAGTATGAAAATCTGCATTTCACCATCCTCAACGTGGAGGACAGACGGATCGGCAAGGTAAAGGTTGAGATCACGCCCATCGAAGAGCCGCAGGAGGATGACGACGACAAAAAAGAACGTCGCGAGCGCAAGGAACGCCACGATAAGGAATAAACCTTTTTCAGCGTATCGTTCTTCGATGCGCTGAATTTGCAGGAGGGTAAACAATGCAAAAGACGTATCCCTATGTTCTTGTGCCCGGTATGGCGGGCTGGGGTGATACAAGTGCGCTGAACAAGATTCTGCCCTATTGGGGCTTCAGCCATTTTGACATGGCAAAGGTGCTCAATGCGCGCGGTCACGAAACGCACGCCGCTTCCGTGGCGCCGCTGGGCAGTGCGTGGGACAGAGCGTGCGAGCTGTATGCGCAGCTCATGGGTGGTCGTGTGGATTACGGCAAGGCGCACAGCGAAAAGTTTGGCCATGACCGCTACGGCGTGACGTATGACAAACCGCTGTTTGAGGGTTGGAGTCCGGAGAAAAAAGTGAACCTGATCTGCCACTCCTTCGGCGGTGTGACGGCGCGGATGATGTCCTATCTGCTTGCGCAGGGCGACAAAGCGGAGCAGGAGGCGACCGGGGACGGTACACTTTCTCCGCTGTTCGAGGGCGGTCATACCGGTATGATCTTCAGCTTGACGACCCTGACTTCGCCCCACAACGGCACCGATTTGCAAGTGGCTATCCCGAAACCCATCAGCAAAACGGTGCAGGATACCTACTACCTCATCAACTGGGTCGTGCCGAATACGCCATTCAAAAAGCTCTATGATGTCCAGCTCGGTCATTTCGGTATCGGCTGCGGCGAGTCTTTTTTGAATGCGCGGGAGATGCGCCACTTCTACGAAAGCGAGGACAATGTTTTCTTCGATGTGGGCGTGGACGGCTCCATGCGTATTAACCGCAAGATCTGTGCACAGGACGATGTGTATTATTTTTCGTTCCCGGTCTGCGGCACAGAGAAAAATAAAAAAGGCAACCAGAAGCCCAAACAGATCTTCCCCATGCTGTATCTGTTTTCGGATGGGCTGGGCAGTTACACCGCAACGACGCAGGACGGTTATGTGGTGGACGATGCGTGGAAGAGCAATGACGGCGTTGTCAATACCGTCTCGGCCGAGGCGCCTGCCACCGAACCATCCAGACTGTACGACCCCGACCACATGGAAAAGGGCGTGTGGAATATTATGCCCACCATCGTCGGCGACCACGGTACTGTGGTCGGTTGGACGGCGAAGAAACGGGATGCCATGCCCATCATCTGCAAGCAGGTCGCCCGAATCGACGCCCTTTCCAAAAAAGAGTGCGAATAAGAAAGGATTTCCTATGCCGCAATTCAACCAATACCGCACCCCTTCGCCGAATGCCGTCAAACTGATGCGCATCACCTCTGCACTGTCCATGTTTTTCTTTCTGTTGCTGCCGGTGGGCATTGCCGCCGCTGCAGCGCATGATTATCTGTCATGGTGGTCGTATGTGCTCATTGGCGCAGCGGTGCTTGTTTCTGTGCTGTATATTTTGATCGCGCCCGGGATTCGGTTCAAGCGCTACCGCTATATGATCTGCAAGGATCGGATCGAGATCATCGAGGGGCTGTTCTTTATTCACAGAACCATCGTGCCCATTGACCGTATTTATCAAATCGACATTCGCAAAGGTCCGCTGGATAACGCCTGCCATGTGGCCAAGGTGATGGTGACCACGGCCGGTTCCTCTGCCGCATTCCGCTTTTTGGAGCCGGAGGCGGCGGATGAGATCGCACTGTATATCAACGAAACGGTGCTGAACAAGATCAAAGGCAAAGGGGCTGAGGAGGATGTTTGACCGCCCGACCCGAAACCATGCGTCGATCATTCTGGAACGTGCCGGCGCCGTGCTGACACTGCTGGTCGTGATGGGCGTCAACTCTTTGAAGGATTACGGCTGGGACATTTTTCGCCCCTCCTTTTATAAAGAACTGTTTCTTTCCGCTGTCTCCGGCGGAAAAACGGTGCCGCTGATCGCCGCAGGCATCGCCTTGTTTTTGATTTGGTATTCCTATATTTCTTTTCGCTACTGGAAACGCACCACCTTTTATATCGACGGCGTGGATTTTGTCTACGAACGCAAAACCATGTTCAAGGCGGCGTCCAGACTGCCGATCAAGAACATTGCCGTGGTCAATGTAGAACGCAATGTTTTTGAACGGCTCATCGGTACAGGTAAAGTGAAGATTGACCTGAATTCCTCCCGAACGGCAGGTTCTACGGATTTTCAGTTTGTGCTGAAAAAGGATAAAGCGCAGGCGCTGAAGGAAACGCTGATGCAGATCAAGCAGACCGTGACTGCCGAGGAAGTGCCGGAAATCAAGACGGAGCCGGAGCAGCGGGAGCTGATCGCCCATTTCAGCGTGGCGGAAGCGCTGCGGCATAAACTGCTCTCCATGCCGGTTATCCAAAGTGCGGTCACGTTGACGGTGCTGTTCATTTTGCCGCAGCTGAAGGTGTCCGGGGACTACGACATGAGCAGACTGTGGTTCCTGCTGATCGTTGCGATCATCGGCTGGGTGGGTTCCATGGTCAAGGGAACGCTGGATCTTGGCGACTACAAGGTGGAGAGAGATGGCGAACTGCTGTACATCAGCTGCGGTGTGCTGAATAAAAGACACTATATGCTGGAAACGGAAAAGATCAATGCCGTTATGGTGAACCAGCCGCTGCTTGCCCGCTTCTTCGGAATGTCGTCCGTGGATCTGGCGGTTGTCGGACTCGGCAACGAAAAGAACGAGACGACCCACCTTTCCTTGATTTCCGACAAGGCGCAGACCGAACGCATCCTGCAAACGTGTGTACCGGACTTTGTCTGCACGGGAACGGTGCAGCGCTGTCATCCCATCAACCTGCTGTATACCATTCCCCGTGCCGTTGCTTTGGGTGCGCTGACGCTGTTGATCGGCTTTGTGTACCGCAAAGCTTTCATCTTTGCAGGCATCGTGCTCATTGTCGCGCTGCTGGGCGCCATTTCCGAATTCTGCATCCAGCGTTTTGCGCAGGACGACCATGTGGTACAGTACACGAACGGAATGTTTAACAAGCGCAGCGGTATGTTCAAATACGGTGATATCCAAAATATACAGATTCGCACCAACCTGCTGTACCGCAAATTCGGACTTGGTCGAATGCGCTTCACCATCTTGGCGTCCGCATCGGTCAGCAGTCACAAAACAGGACTGTTCAAGATGGATGGCTTTGACCGTGCGGCGGCATTGATGATCGTCCATGAGGACAGCATTTTGAGCAGTAAGCACCGCAAAGAGCAAGCGGATAACAAATAGTATAGGTTCAAACCGTCGGCTTCGGCCGGCGGTTTTTGCATGATAAAACAACTCTTATAGGATTCATCACGGATTTTTGTGGGCTAAAAAGTTTCGCTCAAGCCTTTGGTCGCCGACCGCAATCGGCGAAAGCTTGATAATTGAAAAGCACAGCAGGGGAGTCCTCGCCGGGGGTTCCCCGTTGCAAAAACAAATCCCATATTTTTTCAAGAGGTAAAATTTGCACGTCCGATGAAACGACCGACAGAAAGCCGCTGCAATAGACGCCCGTGCAAAATATTGCACGCCCGGTAAATCGACCGACAGAAAGCCACCACCACAGAACACCCCGTGCAAAATTTTGCACACCCGATAATTCATACAAGTAAGAACGAAATGGCAAAACCCACTTTGCAAAAATTCGTTAGCCGGCTAACGTTTTTCGTAGGTCGTGCAAAATATTGCATGAGTCATGAGCGAATCAAGAGAGGAACTACCGCAATAGAACACCCGTGCAAAATTTTGCACACCCGATAATTCATACAAGTAAGAACGAAATGGCAAAACCCACTTTGCAAAAATTCGTTAGCCGGCTAACGTTTTTCGCAGATCGTGCAAAATATTGCACGAGTCTTGAGCGAATCAAGAGAAGAACTACCGCAATA
>JBJEQK010000019.1:0-8790 GCA_051881715.1 Acutalibacteraceae bacterium | reverse complement strand
GAACACCCCGTGCAAAATTTTGCACACCCGATAATTCATACAAGTAAGAACGAAATGGCAAAACCCACTTTGCAAAAATTCGTTAGCCGGCTAACGTTTTTCGCAGATCGTGCAAAATATTGCACGAGTCATGAGCGAATCAGGAGAGCAACTACCGCAATAGAACGACCGTGCAAAAATTTGCACGCCCGGTAAATCGACCGACAGAAAGCCACTTTCACAGAACCCCCGTGCAAAATATTGCACAGCACGGCGTGTAAGCAGGCTGTTGAAACTACTCTCGAGCAGAGACTGCTTGGCGGAGGTGGGAATTTTTAGTTTTGCCGGTCACTTTTCACCTAGAAACAAAAGTTCTTTTGTATCAGAATAAATCTAAATTAGAAAAATAAAGAACATTTTTTTAAGATTTTTTCAGAAACCATGTTGTTTTTGAATGGACTAAAAACAGAGTATGGTCATCAAAAAACCGTTGACAGCACACGATTTTTAGCGCAGAAAGGCAGGGGATAGTGCTCTTTTAAAGCGAAAAAGAAACGCGCGGAGTAGTTGTATATTCTTTGGATTTTGTGCAACCTGATTGAATCCGGAATTGCGGATTGTGAAAAGTGCTGTATAAAACAAGCAAAACAAACGGTTTGCGGGGAACCGCACTATCATCGCCGTTTCAAAAAATTTTTTCAAAAGGGCTTGACAAGCTATTGAAAAAAGTGTACTATATAGAACTGTATCAGTATAAAATGGATAATTTGCTGATTGGCAGCCGCAGGGTTTGCCCGGGTGCAAGGGCTTGTCTGCGAAAACGAAAGGATTTTAAAAGCTTTTCAGGTTACCTGCTCTTCGGCACTAAAATTGGAACGGAGTGATGATTCTATGCTGAATGTTCTTCCCGTTGAACGAGGAGACAAGACCCGCATGAGTTTCGGAAAGATCAAAGAGGTTATGGAAATGCCCAACCTCATTGAGATCCAGAAGGACTCGTACCAGTGGTTCCTGGACAAGGGACTTCGCGAAGTCTTTCGGGACATCGCAGAGATCAAGGACTACACAGGCAACTGGGTTCTGACCTTTGTGGATTACCGCATGGACGACAAGCCGAAGTACACCATCCGCGAGTGCAAGGAGAGAGACGCCTCCTATGCTGCGCCCATGCGTGTGCGTGCCCGGCTTTTGAACAAGGAGTCCGGCGTCGTCAAGGAGAGCGAAGTGTACATGGGCGACTTCCCCCTGATGACGGACAGCGGCACGTTCGTGATCAACGGTGCGGAGCGTGTAATCGTTTCCCAGCTGGTTCGTTCGCCCGGCGTCTACTTCGACATGACCCACGACAAGACCGGCATCCGCCTGTTCTCCAGCACCATCAACCCCAACCGCGGTGCATGGCTGGAATACGAAACCGACCCCAACGATATCTTCTATGTCCGTATCGACAAAAACAGAAAGATCTACATCACTACGTTTATCCGTGCATTAGGTCTTGGCACCAACAGTGAGATCATGGAGTTCTTCGGTGACGATGAGCGCATCCGTGCAACACTGGAAAAGGACGAGACCCAGAATACCGAAGAGGCGCTGATGGAGGTGTTCCGCAAGCTGCGTCCCGGCGAGCCCGTTACCTTGGAGACCGCCCAGCAGCACATCGACAACCTCTTCTTCGACCCCTACCGCTACGATATTTCCCGCGTCGGCCGCTATAAATACAACAAGAAACTGGCCATGTCCGCGCGTCTTGCAGGCTGCACCCTTGCAGAGCCGGTATTTGACCCCTACACCGGCGAGATGCTTGCCGATGCAGAGGAAACTGTTTCCCGCGAAAAGGCATACGAGATCGAACAGGCGGGCGTGAAGTCCGTGACCGTTCACGTGGACGGCGGCAGAGAGCTGAAGATCATCTGCAGCTGCATGGTCGATCCGCTGCCCTTCATGCCTGAGGGCATCACCAAGGATGACCTGATCGAAAATTCCATCAACGAAAAGGTGCGCGCAAGCGTACTTCACGAGCTGCTGGATTCCTTTACCGGCACCAACGAGGAGCTTCTTGCGCTGCTGCGTGAGCACTGCGACGACCTGATCCCGAAGCACATCATCGTGGATGACATCATGGCGTCCATCAACTACGTCAACTGCCTTGCCAACGGTGTGGGCAATTTGGACGATATCGACCATCTCGGCAACCGCCGCATCCGTTCCGTGGGTGAACTGCTGCAAAACCAGTTCCGCATCGGCATTGCCCGTATGGAGCGTGTCATCCGCGAGCGCATGACCTTGCAGGCGCAGGAGGACGAGGACAAGATCACGCCTCAAACGCTCATCAATATCCGCCCCGTACAGATGGCGATCAAGGAGTTCTTCGGATCTTCCCCGCTGTCCCAGTTCATGGATCAGACCAACCCCTTGGCAGAGCTGACGCACAAGCGTCGTCTTTCCGCTCTCGGTCCCGGCGGTCTGTCCAGAGACCGTGCCGGTTTTGAAGTGCGTGACGTTCACTACAGCCACTACGGTCGTATGTGCCCCATCGAGACGCCTGAAGGTCCCAACATCGGTCTGATCTCCTACCTTGCAACCTTTGCCCGCATCAACGAATACGGATTTATCGAAGCACCGTTCCGCAAGGTGGACAAGGAGACCGGCAGAGTACTGGACGAAGTTACCTATATGACAGCGGACACGGAGGACAACTATATTGTTGCCCAGGCCAATGAGCCGCTGGATGAAAACGGACATTTTGTCCATCCCCGCATCGTTGCCCGTCACCGTGACGAATTCCTGGAAGTGGAAAATTCTCAGGCGGACTACATGGACGTTTCGCCCAAGATGGTTGTTTCTGTTGCAACGGCAATGATCCCGTTCCTGGAAAACGATGACGCCAACCGTGCATTGATGGGCTCCAATATGCAAAGACAGGCAGTTCCGCTGCTGCGCACGGATGCTCCCATCGTCGGTACCGGCATGGAGTATAAAGCGGCGGTGGATTCCGGCGTCGCCGTACTGGCAAAGAGTGCCGGCGTGGTCACTCACGTCTGCGCAGACACCATCGAGATCGTCACCGAGGACGGCGGCGTGGACACCTACGAGCTGATCAAGTTCCTCGGCTCCAACCAAGGCACCTGCATCAACCAGCGTCCCGTGGTCGATGTCGGTCAGCGTGTGAAAGCCGGTCAGGTCATCGCAGACGGTCCCGCAACGGATCACGGCGAGATCTCCTTGGGCAAAAACGCCCTTGTCGGCTTCATGACATGGGAAGGCTACAACTACGAGGACGCCGTTCTGATCAACGAAAAACTGGTGCGCGACGATGTCTACACCTCCATCCACATCGAGGAGTACGAGATCGAAGCGAGAGATACAAAGCTCGGTCCCGAGGACATCACCCGCGACATTCCCAATGTGGGCGACGACGCCCTGCGCGATCTGGACGAACGCGGCATCATCCGTGTCGGTGCGGAAGTGCATTCCGGCGACATTCTGGTCGGCAAGGTCACGCCCAAGGGCGAGACGGAGCTGACCGCCGAAGAAAGACTGCTACGCGCCATCTTCGGCGAAAAGGCGAAGGAGGTTCGTGATACCTCCCTGCGTGTTCCCCACGGGGAATACGGCATCGTGGTGAACGTGGAAGTGTTCACCCGTGAGAACAGCGACGAGCTGTCTCCCGGCGTCAATAAAGTGGTGCGCTGCTACATCGCCCAGAAGAGAAAGCTCTCCGTCGGCGACAAGATGGCAGGCCGCCACGGCAATAAGGGCGTTGTTTCCCGCATTCTGCCGCAGGAGGATATGCCCTTCCTGGAGGACGGCACACCGCTGGATATCGTGCTGAATCCCTTGGGCGTTCCGTCCCGAATGAATATCGGGCAGGTGTTGGAGGTTCACCTCGGCTTTGCCGCCCGTCATTTGGGCATCAAGGTCATGACGCCTGTTTTCGACGGCGCCCACGAGTCCGATATCCGCGACGCCCTGCGCGAGGCGGGACTGCGGGAGGACGGCAAGTCCATCCTCACCGACGGACGCACAGGCCGCAAGTTTGACGCGCCCGTTACGGTCGGCGTCATGTACTACCTGAAGCTGCTGCATCTGGTCGATGACAAGATCCACGCCCGTTCCACCGGTCCCTACTCTCTGGTCACCCAGCAGCCCTTGGGCGGTAAAGCACAGTTCGGCGGACAGCGTTTCGGCGAAATGGAAGTCTGGGCGCTGGAAGCCTACGGCGCTGCCTACACCCTGCAGGAGATCCTGACCGTCAAGTCCGACGATGTGGTGGGTCGTGTCAAGACCTACGAAGCCATCGTCAAGGGCAAGAATGTCCCGACACCCGGCATCCCCGAGTCCTTCAAGGTTCTGGTCAAGGAGCTGCAGTCCCTGGCGCTGGATGTCAGCGTTCTGGATGCCGACGGCAACGAGATCGACCTCAAGCAGAACTTCGACGATGACTACGGCTTCTCCGCAGCGGAGAGCGACAGAGGCGCATTCTCCCATGTGAACGATGCGGACAAAGCCGACGGTTTCTCTCTGGAGGACGAAAACGGCGATCCCATTGCGGATGAGGACGAGGAAGATTTCTCCGACCCCGATGAGAATTTCACGGATTTCTCCGACGAGGACGAGGATTATCTTGACGACGAATATACTCTGGATGACGAAGAAGATTTTGAATGATCCTTGTTCCGGCGACGAAATTAGATAGAAGGGACTTAAATATATGGAAAATAATACCTTTGAATCCATTAAGATCGGTCTTGCTTCTCCCGATAAGATCCGTGAATGGTCTTACGGCGAGGTCAAAAAGCCCGAAACCATAAACTACCGCACACTCAAACCCGAAAAGGACGGTCTGTTCTGCGAGCGTATTTTCGGGCCGACGAAGGACTGGGAGTGCCACTGCGGCAAATATAAACGTATGCGCTACAAGGACAAGGTCTGCGAGCGCTGCGGTGTGACCATTACCAAGGCGAAGGTTCGCCGTGAGCGTATGGGTCACATCGAGCTGGCGGCGCCCGTATCCCACATCTGGTACTTCAAGGGCACGCCCTCGAGAATGGGTCTTATCCTCGACGTATCCCCGAAGAATCTGGAAAAGGTTCTGTACTTCGCGATGTATATCGTCATTGATCCGGGCGACACACCGCTGCAAAAGTACCAGACCTTGGAAGAAAAAGACTATCAGGAAGCCAGAGAGCGTTACGACAACGACTTCCGTGCCGGCATGGGTGCGGAAGCGATTCAGGAGCTGCTGCGGGAAATCGATCTCGACAAGCTGGCCGCAGAGCTTCGCGAGGAGATGGAGTCCACCTCCGGGCAAAGACGTGGCAAGGCGCTCAAGAGACTGGAGGTCGTGGAGGCGTTCCGTCAGTCCGGCAACCGTCCCGAGTGGATGATTCTGGACGTGATCCCCGTCATCCCGCCCGATATCCGCCCCATGGTGCAGCTGGACGGCGGTCGTTTTGCCGCATCCGACCTGAACGATCTGTATCGCCGCGTCATCAACCGCAACAATCGTTTGCGCAAGCTTTTGGAACTGGGTGCGCCTGAGATCATTGTCCGCAATGAAAAGAGAATGCTTCAGGAAGCGGTGGACGCCCTGATCGACAACGGCCGCAGAGGTCGTGCCGTCACAGGTCCGTCCAACAGAGCACTCAAGTCCCTTTCCGATATGCTCAAAGGTAAGCAGGGTCGTTTCAGACAGAACCTGCTGGGCAAGCGTGTGGACTATTCCGGTCGTTCGGTTATCGTTGTCGGTCCCGAACTCAAGCTCTATCAGTGTGGTCTGCCCAAGGAAATGGCGCTGGAGCTGTTCAAGCCCTTCGTGATGAAGCGCCTTGTGGAGACCGAAGTGGCGGGCAATGTCAAGTCCGCACGCAAGATGGTCGAGCGTTCAAACCCGCAGGTTTGGGATGCGCTGGAGATCGTCATCAAGGATCACCCCGTTATGCTCAACCGTGCTCCCACTCTGCACAGATTGGGCATTCAGGCATTCGAGCCTGTGCTGGTCGAAGGCAGAGCCATCAAACTGCACCCGCTGGTTTGTACCGCATTCAACGCCGACTTCGACGGCGACCAGATGGCAGTGCACGTGCCGCTGTCCGTGGAGGCGCAGGCAGAAGCCCGCTTCCTGATGCTGGCGGCCAATAACCTGCTCAAGCCCTCCGACGGACGTCCCGTGGCGGTGCCGACGCAGGATATGGTTCTGGGGTCCTACTATCTGACCATCGTCAAAAACGATGAGCCCGGCTACGGCAAGGTGTTCCGCGATGTGGACGAAGCGATTATGGCGTATGACGAGGGCGACTTGGGTCTGCACGCCACCTGCAAGATCCGCATGACCAAGGAGGTCAATGGCGAGAGCGTGACGAAGCTGTGCGAGACCACCCTCGGCCGTGTGATCTTCAACAATCCCATCCCGCAGGATCTGGGCTTTGTGGACAGAACCGATCCCGACAACGCCTTCAAGCTGGAGGCAGACTTTGTCGTGGACAAGAAGATGCTCGGCAAGATCATTGATAAATGTATCCGTGTCCATGGCACAGCCATTGCCGCCGATGTTCTGGATAAGATCAAGGCGCAAGGCTACAAATATTCTACCATCAGCGGCATCACCGTTGCGGTTTGCGACGCGACGATCCCGCCCAAGAAATATGAGCTGATCGCCGAAGCAGAGAAGCAGATCGACAAGATCCGTAGAAACTACGAGCGTGGTCTGATCTCCAACGATGAGCGCTCCGACCGTGTTATCCAGACGTGGTCCGACTGCGCCGCCAAGGTCGGGGTGGAGCTGAAAGCCAACTTCGACGAATTCAACCCCATCAACATGATGCTGGCTTCCGGTGCCCGAGGCAACGACTCCCAGCTGCGTCAGCTGGCCGGTATGCGTGGTCTGATCGCCAATACCGCCGGTAAGACCATCGAGGTTCCCATCAAGGCGAATTACCGTGAAGGTCTGAATATTCTGGAATACTTCATCTCTTCCCGTGGTGCTCGTAAAGGTTTGGCAGATACGGCGCTTCGTACCGCCGACTCCGGCTACCTGACCAGACGTCTGGTAGACGTTTCTCAGGATGTGATCATCCGGGAGGAGGACTGCCATTGCCACGACGGTATCGAGGTGTACGACATCTATGACGACCGTCTGCTGGAAGGTCTTGCAGAGCGTTTGACAGGACGCTTCCTGCTGGAGAATTTTGTGAACAGAGAGACCGGCGAGATCATTATGGACTGCGACCATATGATGACCGAGAGCGATGCCGCAAGAGTGGCGGACTTTGTCTACAGATACCACGACGAGGATGTGCAGGCGGGCAAGAAAGACCCCGATTCCAAGGCCAGCATCAAGATCCGTTCCCTGCTGTCCTGTGAAGCGGAACACGGCGTTTGCATCAAGTGCTACGGCGCCAACTTGGCGACGGGCGATCCTGTCACCGTGGGCGAAGCCGTCGGCATTATCGCCGCACAGTCCATCGGTGAGCCCGGTACACAGCTGACCATGAGAACGTTCCATACCGGCGGCGCCAAGGATGCGGGCGACATCACCACCGGTCTTCCCAGAGTCGAGGAACTGTTTGAGGCCCGCAAGCCGAAATCCCTTGCCATCCTTGCCGAGATCGGCGGCCGCGTCTCTTTCCGCGATGTCAAAAAGACCAAGCACGTGGTCATCACCAGCATCGAGGAGGGCGAAGCCGACGAAAGATCCTACCTGATCCCCTACGGCTTCCGTATCAAGGTCGAGGAAGGACAGATCGTCAAGAAGGGCGACACCCTGACCGAAGGCTCACTGAATCCCCACGATGTTCTGGCTGTCCGCGGCGTCCATGCCGTGCATGATTACCTCATCCGTGAAGTACAGCGTACCTACCGCAATCAGGGCGTGGATATCAACGATAAGCATATCGAAGTTATCGTCCGCCAGATGATGCGCAAGGTGAAGATCACCGATGCCGGCGACACGGGACTGCTTCCCGGCGTGGTCATCGGCAAGCGTGAGTTGGCAGAAGCCAACGAAGCCATCCGCCGCAAGAACGAGGAGGAGGGCACCGAACTGAAAGAAGCTGTCAGTGTGCCGACGCTGATGGGTATCACCAAGGCTTCCTTGGCGACCGATTCCTTCCTGTCCGCCGCTTCCTTCCAGGAGACCACCCGCGTGCTGACCGATGCCGCCATCAAGGGCAAGCATGACCCGCTGATGGGTCTGAAGGAGAACGTCCTCATCGGTAAACTGCTCCCGTCCGGCACCGGCATGAAGTGCTACAACGACGTGGAGGTCGAAAGCACCCTGAGCTACTTCGATGAGTTGGCGAACAACGACAAGTTTAAGATCGTTTCTTCGACGAATTGAACGAAAAAAATATAGAAACTTTGTTAAAAGTGTTGACAAACCGGGCAGAATAATGGTAAAATAGCCGTTGGTGTGTTACACGAATTTTGAATCACACGCAGGCAGCGGAAGCAATTCTGTTGCCCTGCGTTGATTATACATTATTTAAAGAAAGGAGATGTACTGATTGCCTACCTTTAATCAGCTTGTCCGTAACGGCAGAGAAACACATGAGAAGAAGGCGAAGGCTCCCGCACTGCTGAAGGGTCTCAACTCCAAGAAGAACATCATGACCGATGAGAACTCTCCCCAGAAGCGCGGCGTCTGCACAGCAGTCAAGACCGCAACCCCCAAGAAGCCCAACTCTGCACTTCGTAAGATCGCCAGAGTTCGTCTGACCAATGGCATCGAGGTTTCCGCTTACATTCCCGGTGTCGGTCACAACCTGCAGGAGCACTCCGTGGTTCTGATTCGCGGCGGCCGTGTCAAGGACC
>JBJEQK010000018.1:0-4378 GCA_051881715.1 Acutalibacteraceae bacterium | reverse complement strand
TGGATAGAGTGTTTGGCTACGAACCAAAAGGTCAGGGGTTCGAATCCCTTGCAGCGCGCCAGAAAAAGACCATGTGCCGAAAGGTGCATGGTCTTTTTGCGCAAGAGGGATTCGAAGTCCGAGGCGGGTACTGTTGCGAAGCAACGGTCGCCGAGGTCGCAAGGCTTTGCGCAGCAAAGACTGTATCCCTTGCAGCGCGCCAGAAAAAAGCAATCTGTCCACCGGCGAAAACGTAGTGCAGATGGACAGATTACACAAGAGATAACGGAAGCAATATGCGGCTCATTTTTTGTTGTTTATTTAAACAACAAAAGACGAAACCTTGAAACCGAAATTTTGAAAAACGATTTTCATACATCATTTGACAGAAGCAAGAATTGGTTGTATAATGTCAAAAACTGTATTGGAGATGGTTCTATGGTTTCATTTAGCTTTTCTTATGTAATTTTCAAAAGGTGCATCGCTCTGCTTTCGGCGATCATGCTTCTTGTCGTTGGCGCTGACGAAAAGAATATGCCGGATCCCATCGGCGCAGAGGTGATCGGCAAAAACACCTATGTTCTGTTCGATTACTATGTTTCTTCCCAAGGCGTGACCAATGACGGCGAATATTTCTATTTCAGCGGAAACAAGAATCTCGGCAAAGCTGACATGAAAACGGGAGAAATCAGCCGCATTATGACGGATGCCATTCCTAAGGTTCTTAAAGACAGAGGCTGCAATCATATCGGCGGTCTGAGCTGTTACAACGGCATGGTTTACGCCGCCATCGAGGACGGTCCTGATTATAACAATTCCTTTATTGCGCTTTACGACGCCGAAACGCTCAAATTTACGGGAACCTATTATGAGCTTCCCCACGAGCTTCACTTGGAGGGCGTTCCGTGGTGCGCCATTGATGTGGAGAGAAACTATCTCTATACGGCTGAGTGGAAGGAAGAACCCGAGGATAAAACGGGCGATTTCTCGGTTCTCAATGTGTTCGATCTGAGCGATATGCACCTTGTCAAAACCATTCCCCTTTCCGAGCCGATTTACAGAATCCAAGGAGCGGAGATGTTCGGCGGGAAACTCTATATGTCCTGCGATGAACTAAACGATCAGAAGAGAGTGCTGCGTTTGGATGTTGAAACCGGAGAGGTGGAAACCGTGTTTATCCGAAACATCGGCACTGTTTTTGAAGCAGAGGATCTGACGGTTTATGCCGATGAGAAGGGCGAACCTGTCATCTGCGTTCTGGACAGAGGCGAACGCCGGGAAAGCACGAATCTCACTTTTTACAAAATAGCGGAATAAGACAACCCCAGACAATCAGAAGCAGAAGTTTTTCCGAGACATTTTGTCCGAGAAAAGCTTCTGTTTTTTCTTTGCAAAATGGGATCGTCCCTTTTCGCAGATTTCACGGGAAATTGTGGGTTCTGTGCTCGCACCGGGGAACCCCCGGCGAGGGTTCCCTCCTGCGCTTTGCTGTTGTCTGGGGATTTCGCCGACTGTGGTCGGCGACCAAAGGCGCCGCCTTTGGAATCCGCAAGCCTTTAAAAAGGCTTGAGCGAAACTTTTAAGGCAATACCGCATAATTGGGGTGTGCGGCGTTGCCTTAATCCCACAAAACCCGTGATGAACCAATCGTTTCCCTTGACGGTGAACGCCGTGGATGGTATAATTGCAAAAAACAAAAAGGTGGTATTTTCTATGGCACTGCGCGCACCGTCCGTCCCGATCATTACGGTGGATCCCTATTTTTCCGTTTGGTCTGCGGCGGACAGACTGACGGACAGCGACCTCGTCCACTGGACGGGCAAACCCAACAACATCCGCGGCACTGTTACAGTGGACGGTGCGGCATACGGCTTTATGGGCAAGAGTGAGCTGCCCGTTTTGGCGCAGACGGCGCTGACCGTCAGCGCCCTGTGTACGGAATATATCTTTGAGGGCGCAGGCATTCGCCTTTGCGTGGAATTTTTCTCCACGCTGTTCTGCGACGATCTGTATCTGCTGTCCCGTCCGTGCGCCTATATGCGCGTTCGCTACGACGCTTTGGACGGGAAAGTCCATAACGTTCAGGTGAAAGTCACCGCCGACGAAACGCTCTGCACCGACAAGGCGGGGGATCAGCCGGTGGAGGGCGCCGTTGTGCCCATCGGCGATATCCGGGCGGGCAGGCTCGGCACCGTCCGGCAGGATGTCCTCAACCGTTCGGGGGACGATCTGCGCATCGACTGGGGCTATTTCTACCTCTGCACCAAGGGCAGTGTGACGGTGGAAAACAACATCGTCACCGCCGAGGACACCCTCTCGCAGGGAGCGGACACGCTGTTTGTGTTCGCCTATGACGATATCCATTCCTTGGTCTATTTCGGCGAGCCGGTGGACGCCTACTGGAAAAAGAACGGCAAGCCCATCGAAGCGGCCATCGCCGAAGCCTTTGACGACTATGCGAAGCTGCACGAAAAAGCGGCTGCCTTTTCGGATAAACTGCAGCGGGATGCCGCTCACAGCGGCGGCGAAAAATATGCCGACCTGCTTTTGCTCGCCTACCGTCAGGTCATTGCCGCCCACAAGCTCTGCGTGGCGGACGGAGAAGTGATCTTCGTTTCCAAGGAGTGCTTCAGCAACGGCTGTGCCGCCACGGTGGACGTCACCTACCCCTCGGCGCCCATGTTCCTGTACTACAACACCGAGCTGCTCAAAGGGATGCTGCGCCCGGTGTTCCGCTATGCGCAGAGCGACGACTGGAGGTTTGACTTTGCCCCCCATGACGTGGGGCAGTACCCGCTGCTCAACGGTCAGGTTTACGCCGACAACAAGCTGGAGTATCAGATGCCCGTGGAGGAGTGCGGCAACATGATCATCCTCTGCGCCGCCATCACGAAAATGGACGGCAGCACGGACTTTGTTCGCCCCTATCTGGACACCCTGATCGGGTGGTGCGACTACCTGCTGGAATACGGTGCAGACCCCGGCAACCAGCTGTGCACCGATGACTTTGCCGGGCATCTTGCCCACAACTGCAACCTTTCCCTGAAGGCGATCTACGGCGTGGAGGGGATGTCCTATATTTTGAATGCGCTGGGCGATGCCCGTGCGGCAGAGTACCATCAAAAAGCCAAGGAGATGGCGGACAGCTGGACAGTGCGCGCCGACAACGGGGACGGCAGTTTCCGTCTGGCATTTGACCGTCCCGGGACGTTCAGCATGAAGTACAACATCATCTGGGAGAAATTTTTCCGAAGCGGCATCTTCCCGGCGTCGGTGCTGTATGCGGAGTTTTCCTCCTACGCCCGCCATCAGAACCCCTACGGTCTGCCGCTGGACAGCCGTGCGGACTACACCAAGTCCGACTGGCTGCTGTGGTGCGCCTGTATGGCGTATACCAAGCAGGAGTTCGAGGCGTTTATTGCGCCGCTGTGGCTGTGCTACCACAAGAGTCCGTCCCGTGTGCCCATGACGGACTGGTACTTCACCACCACCTCCCAGCAGCAGGGATTCCAGCACCGCACCGTACAGGGCGGACTGTTCCTGAAGCTGCTGCTGGACGAAATCGAGTAAAAGAACTCGGGTGATCCCGCAAAAAATCCGTGATGAACCAAAAATTTGCACGGACTGCCGAACAGTCCGGCGAAAGTAGGGCTTCGTTAAACTGTGCCAACCCTCGCAGGGTAGCCTTGGCGTGCATCAGCCTTTTCAAATGCCTTCCCTCAAGGTTCATCATGGTACGAAAAAGGTAGGATAAAGTCGAACAAAATCCCACCCGAGGAAAAAGGTGGGATAAAGTCGAACGAAATCCTGCCCGAGAAAATGGCGGTAGAATAGAGTTGGATACAATCCTACCTGAGAAAAAGTAGGATAATTCCCACCAGATCAAAAGCGGTAGGATAAAGTAGGATAAAATCCTACCCGAGAAAAAGGTAGGATAAAGTAGGATAAAATCCTACCCAAGGAAAGAAGTAGGATGATTGTGTGGTAGGATAAGGTGGAACAGCCTTTCCCCGTGCAAAATTTTGTACGGCAATATGATCCCATTTTATCCTGCTGTTTCGTTTGGCGGATTATCCTACTTAATACCACATAGATGATATATGCAAAAAGCCCAGCTTTCGCCGGGCTTTTTTGACGCTCCTCACGGAAATTGTGGGGTTTGTGCTTCGCACCGGGGAACCCCCGGCGAGGGTTCCCCACGCCAAAACAGTCCACCGGACTGTTTTGGCTCCCCTCCTGCGCTTCTGGTGTTGTTAGGATTTCGCCGACTGCGGTCGGCGACCAAAGGCGGCGCCTTTGGAATCCGCAAGCCTTTAAAAAGGCTTGCGCAGACTGTCGAAAAAACGTGTTTTGCGATTAGGCAAGACACGCTTTTTTGGTTATTTTGGGGTTGAAAAGC
>JBJEQK010000017.1:0-19699 GCA_051881715.1 Acutalibacteraceae bacterium | reverse complement strand
GCCGCCTTTGGAATCCGCAAGCCTTTGAAAAGGCTTGACCGAAACTTTTAATCTCATAAGAACCAAAAACCGCCCGGCGCAAATAAGCCATAGCTTTTTTGCGTCGCGGCGGCGAAAAATATTTACTCGTCCTTGGTCTCCCGCTGGACAAAATCCCTGTCCCGGATGTAGATGTGCTTGATGCCCCGGTTGGAGGTATCCCGCTTGTCGATCTCAAAAATGCCGAGGGACTTGATGAAATTGGTCAGCTTGCTGTAGCCGTAGTTGCGGCTGTCGAAAGAGGGCTGTTTGCGCAAGATCATGTTGCCCACATCCCCCAAAAACGCCCAGCCGTCCTCGTCCGCCACGTCGTTGACGGAGTTGAGCACCAGCTGTCGGATCTCCTTGGGCACCTTGGTTTTGCGCGCCTTATGCGGCTCCGGCTTTTTCTTCTCCTCGGGTTTGGGTGCGATGATCTCCAGATAGATGAATCGGTCGCACGCCGCAATAAACGGCGCCGGTGTTTTCTCCTCGCCGATACCCAGTACCAACATTCCCGCTTCCCGCAGTCTTGTGGCAAGGCGCGTGAAGTCGCTGTCGCTGGAAACGATGCAGAATCCGCTCACACTGCCGCTGTACAGGATATCCATGGCGTCGATGATCAGCGTGGAATCGGTGCTGTTTTTGCCGCTGGTATAGCGGTACTGCTGGATGGGGATGATGGCGTTTTCCAAAAGCACATTCTTCCAACCGGCGGACTCCGGCGTTGTCCAGTCCCCGTAAATGCGCTTGATGGTGGGCGTGCCGTAGCGGGCGATCTCCTCCATCATGGGCTTTACATAGGTGTAGGAAACGTTATCCGAGTCGATCAGAACGGCTAACTTTGTCTCCTCTTCACGCACGGTCATTTCTTATCCCCTTTTGCATCCTCTGCGGCGGGTGCACTGCCGCCGACCTGACCGCTGTTTTCGATCTGGCGCAGAATCTCCTCGTCGTCATGGTTGATCTGCTGGTGGCGGTTCTTGTTGCCATAGCCATAGCCATAGCCGTACCCATAGCCCCGACCGCCGTTGCTGCTGTAGCCGTACTGGTTGCCGCTGGGTCCGTACCCGTAGCCGTAGCCGTTTTTGCCGTAGCCGTAGCCGTTGCCGTAACCATAGCCGTTGCCGTAGCCATAGCCGTTGCCATACCCGTCGCCGCCGTAGCCGTAACCGTTGCCATAGCCATTGCTGTAGCCACTGCCGTAGCCGTAGCGGCCGCTGTAGCCGTACTTACTGCTGTTGCTGTACCTGCTGTAGTACTTTCTGTAGCGGTAGCCCTTGCGCTTGTAGTACTTGTTGCCGCCGTTGTCCTCCGCCATGGTCAGAACGATACCGGCCACATCCACATCGGCGCTGTAAATATCCTCCAAGGTGTCGTTGATAT
Source organism: Acutalibacteraceae bacterium (assembly GCA_051881715.1). Lineage (GTDB taxonomy): Bacteria > Bacillota > Clostridia > Oscillospirales > Acutalibacteraceae > UBA1425. The sequence goes on along the minus strand of JBJEQK010000017.1, from coordinate 18,295 downwards.
CGTTGACCTTTGCGTAGTCACAGCGGGAAACAAAGATGATCTCGTCCACGGAATCGCTCAGCACCAAGCTGTCGGAAACAACATGGGTGGGCGGTGTATCCACGATGATGAAATCGAACTCGGAACGTGCCTGTTCAAAGACATCCTTGACCTTCTGGGAGTCCAGAATTTCGGTGGATTTGGTGGTAACGCCGCCGGTGGGCAGGACAAAGATGCCCAGAGACTTGATGAACTTGATGGAGTCCATATAGGTGGACTTGCCGCGGATGATCGGAATCATACCGACCTGCTTGTCGTCCTTGACGCCCACGGCGTTCATGACGGCAGGTTTACGCAAGTCGCAGTCCACCAAAAGCACGGACTTGCCCTTCTGCGCCAGCGCACAGGCGATGTTGGCGGAGACAGTGGTTTTGCCCTCGTCCTCGAAGGTACTGGTGACCACGAAAACCTTGCTGCCCCGGTCGGACGCCAAATTTTCGATTTTGGCTCGGATCGCCTTGAAGCTTTCCACAAAATTGAAGGTGACGGCGCTTTCGTCCGTAATCAACACGCCGTTCTTCGGCTTCTTCTTTTTCTTCATGGAGCCGTTCTGGACTTCCACAAGGGGGATCACGCCCAGCAGCTTTGCGTTGAGCTTGTTGCGCACATCGTCCGCATTCTTGACGGTCTTGCTCAGCAGGTCGATCAGCACCACCACGCCCAGCACCAAAATCATGCCGGCGGCAAAGCCGAGAAGGCCTTTGTTCATCGCTTCATCTGCGTTGGTAATCACGGGGGACGCCGGACGGATCAGCACCTCGATGCCCAGAGAGCTGTCGAACCGCTGCAAATACTCCGGGAACTCGTTGATGATGACCACGATGGCGTTGGCGCAAAGGTCTTTGTTGCTGCTGGTGACCTCGATGACGAAAATACCGGTCTCATCCGTTGTAGAGACGGAGACTGCGTTGCGGATGGTGTTGACGCTGTATTCGCCGCCCAGTGCCGCGGTGATCTTTTCGCACATGGCGTCTGTTTTCAAAAGGAACTGGTAGCGGGAAGCATCGTTTCGGGTATAGTGCTTGATCTCCTCTTTGATGCTGATGATGTTGCCCTCATCGTCCGTGGTGGTGATGTAGGACTTGGTGGTAAACGCCAAAGTCGTCTGGGTGGAATAGATGCGCACATAGGTGGCTTTGGTATACAAAAACAGGCAGGAACCGATGATCGCACCGACCAAAAGTGCCGCCCAGAGCTTGCGCAGCATCAGCTTAAGCAGGCGCATGATGTCAATATTGCCCAAAAGGTTTCCGCCCGCGGCGCCGCGTTCGCCGTTCCCGCCGTTTCCGCCGTAGGAACCCGGCATATCCATTCTCTCTTGCATGAGATCTCCTTCTTTCCTGATTTACTCTTCGTATCGGTATCTGCGTATGGAGGTGCGCCGAATCGGCGGCAGCTCCTTGTTGGCCAATACGCAGAACGGTGCTTCGTACAGCATATAATCCAGACTCTCCCGGTGAATATCCGGCGGAAAGTCCTGTATCAGCCGCAGCATATCATTTTTTCTGCCCAAATGCGAATGGGCATCCGTGGCGATAAAACTCGCCGCATTGTGCCGTACCATACGGTACGCCAGATCAAACTCCTCATATCCCGTTCGACCCGCAAGACTGTCCGCGTTGACCTGAAACAGCGCGCCCCGATCCACCAGATAATCCACCAAGCTATGATCCCGCTGCAGGTAACTGTAGCGCTCGGGATGGGCGATGATCGGCACCAGACCGATACGGAATATCTCGTCCACATAGTGGATCAGCCGCCGTCCGCTCAAGCCGTGGAAGTCGAACTCGACCAGCAGATACCGGCTGTTGTTGAGCGTAACCTTGTCCAGATGGTGCGCATAGAAGATGTCGTCGTTGACAAACACCTCTGCGCCGGGATAGATGCGAAGCTGCAGCTGCGCTTTTTCGACCTGTTCGCGCAGGCGCAAAATGCGATCGTTGCGCCGCCGCAGAAAATGGGCGATGTCCTCGGGCTTGTACAGGTGCGAGGTCGCCACGATGCGGTCGATACCGAACTCCACGCCCATCTCGCACAAGCGCATGGACTCGTACAGGCTGTCCGGCCCGTCGTCAATATCGAAAAGGATATGGGAATGCAGGTCTATCAAATCCGCTCACCCCATATTATCCAGAGTATATATATTATCATAGAGTGCAGTCACTTTGCAAGAAGTATTTGTAAATTAAATTAGCAAATCGTAAAATTTTTCCAATTCTTCCGTGTTGCCGGAATAATTTTGCAGTGCTTGTGTGTATTTTTGACGAATTTCGCCATGGAAAAGCAGTTCCGACAGCCGCCGCGCGATATCCTCCGCGTCGATCTGCGCCACAGAACCGTTGACGCCGTCCGTGATTTGATCCGCCACGGTGGTAAAGGCAGTGGTCAGGATGGGCTTTCCGAGGCACTTCGCCTCTTCCAAAGCGATGGATTTGCCCTCGAAACGGGAGGGCTGGACATAGATATCACACGCGCGCAGATACGGATACGGATTGAGCCGCGTACCCAAAAGAATGAAACGCTCCTCCAGATGATTGTCCCGAATCATTTGCTCCAGCTTTTCCCGCTCAGGTCCCTCGCCGAGGACATACCAGCGAAAATCCGCTGTGTCCGCCAGCTTTGCGCAGGCTTGTACGCCTAAGTCGATCCCCTTCTGTTCATCCAGTCTGCCCACAGTCAGCAGACGCAGTCCGCCAAAGTCATCGCCGAAATCGGCTTCCGCCTCGGCCTGTGTGCGGAGAATGTCGGGGGAAATAATGTTTTCGATCACACGAACCTTTTCCTTGTGCTGCGGGAAATTGGATCGCAAAGAGACGGCGCATTCCTCCGAAACGACGACCAGCGTATCCATCTTTTCAAAATAGGCGCTGTCAAAGTTCCTGTCCATTTGCAGTTTGGAATAATCATTGTGGATATAGGCGATCTTCTTTTTTGCCCGAACGCAGTCGGCGCAGAAGTAGATCGGCGCACCCTCCAAATAAGCGATGGCCGCATCATATTCCTCTGTCAGCGTGCCAAACGCTTTTTTCCAGTATTTCCAGCCGTACTGTTCCCGCATACGGGCAGAGCCTTCTGCACGTACAGCCCTCGAAAAATGAATGCGATTCAGGGCAGAGCGCACTTTGCCGTGTTGGAGATATGCCGCACAGGCAGACCCCATGGGCTTGGAAAAAATCTCCGCGCTCTGCGGCAGTGGCAGCAGGCGCACTTCTTTCGGCAAAAGCTTCAGAAATTCCCCCTCCTGCCGAAACAAAAACAGATCCACATCATACTTGTCATAGTCCAGCAGACGCAGAAGCGTCTGCAAGCTTTTTTCCGCGCCGCCGAACTGCATAGATGGCTGAATGAATAACAATTTCTTTTTCAAACCGTTACCTCCGTCAAACGCAGTGCAAAGCCCTGTGCCGCCGGCATGACGGAAAGCTTTGCGGAATAGAACCCGATCCCCTTCGTATCGCCCTGCGCATAGTCCACTGCGCCGCTTCTGCGTGTGGCACTGCGCAAAAACGCTTTCGCCTTTTCGGCGGATCGTTTATAGTTTTCCGACTGTGTGCGGGAATACAACACCGCCATGAAAAAACCGAGCATGGCCGTGGCGGAGGACTCGCCGCCGCCCTCACAGAGAAGCTGTCGGCTCCATGCGCCGTTTTCCTGCTGGTACAAAAGCAGGGCATCCCCAAAGGGAACGGCCAGATCGAGCACATCCGCATCCATGGACAGCAGCTCCGACAAGGCCAGCGCATACCAGCCGCAGCCCCGTCCCCAGCCGTAGATGCCCAAGGGCGCCCCGTTGGCTGTGCGGAAACAGTGTACGGGCAGACACAGCTTGTCGTGTACGCCATATGCGGCATATTCCCGTATCTGCCGCATACACAGCGCCTTGGCGTCGGGGCAGTCGTAGGTCTCGGCGTACAAATAAAGAAACGGGCAGACCATCCCCACCGTGTCCACAAAACGAATGTCCGCAATACTGCGGTTGTACGGTACGGTACCGTCCGTTTGGAGAAAACGGTACATCTCGTCCATGGCGGGGCGAATCGCCGATTTGTCGGGGGATGCAAGCAGAACCGCATAGGCGAGCAAGGCAAAATCTGCGCTCTGCACGCTCTGTTTCCACTGCCCGTTTTCCAGCGTGTTCTTTAAAAATGCATGGACGGCTTCCGTATCGCCGCTGTGCAAAACGCCCAAAAGCAGTGCGCCCTGCTGCCAGGACTGCACCTTTTTGCTTTTATAGGTACCCTTGAGCCGTTCGGGCAGGGTAAAACGTGTCTGGTCGCTCACGGGCACAGACGGCGTTTTCAACAGCCATTTTTTAGCCTTTGCCTGCATTTTTTCCTCTGCCTGCTCCGCAGACAGGGAGCCGATCCCGATCCGTCCCGCCCAGTTTCGCACGGCGGGGACAATGTCCAGCGCCGCCGCCGCACAGACGAACAGGGCAAACAAGGCAAGCAATATCAACGCAACCGTCATAACTTCTCCTTACAGTAAAGCGTACAGCTTTTCGATCTCTTCTTCGTTGCCGAGCTTTTCCGAGTGCAAATTTGCGCACAGGTCTGCGCAAATCTTCGGGGAGTCGAGCAAGCGTTCCACCGCCTCGGCGATTCCCTGCGGGGACATGGGTGCGATCAGACCGTTTTCCCCATCGCGAATCTGGTCGTGTACAGTGCCGAAATCGGTGACAACAATGGGCTTCGCAAGGCACTTCGCCTCGTCGATGGCGATGGATTTGCCCTCGAAGCGGGAGGGCTGGACGTAGATATCGCACGACGCCACATAAGGATAGGGGTTACTGCGTTCGCCCAAAAGGACAAAACACTGTTCCAAATGCTTTTCCCGAATCAGCGCTTCCATCTGCGTTTGCAGTTCGCCGACACCGATGTGGAACCAGCGGATATTGCGCCCTCTCTGCCGGAGCAATGCGCAAGCCTCTATCGCAAGGTCAATGCCCTTGGGCGGGGACAAGCGTCCCACCGTCAGCAAGAGCGTCTCCTGCGCTTTCCGGCAAAGTCCGTCTCCCTGCTTCGCCATGGCACCGATGACGGCAGGCGAAACGATGTTGTGCATCGTCACAGTCTTTCCCTCTAAAAACGGGAAATGGGCAATCGCTTTTTCACAGCACTGCTCCGAAACGCCCACAAAAGCATCCATGCGTTCGTAATACGGCGCATCCATATTCTTTTGCGAAACAATACGGTCGTAGTCGGTATGTAAAAAGGTGATTTTCTTTTTCGCCCGGACACAATCGGAAACAAAATACGTTGCCGTTCCCTCCAAGTAACCGACAGCGGCATCGTACTGTTCTGCCGGTCGGGGCAAAACACGGGACAAATATTTCCATGACTTTTTCGGGTCGCCATGCGCCCCTGCGTACAAAAGGCGACAGAGCGCCATGCGGATATTTCCACGCTTGAGGAAATAAAGCAAGGCATTCTTGACACTGCCGTCAAAAACGCGGTACGCCTCTCCCCCGTCCAGGACACGCACCCACTGCGGCACCAGCGGAAGAAACAGTCCCTCACGCCGAAACAAAAACAGATCCACATCGTATTTCGACGGATCCATGGTCTGCAAGAGGGTGACCAGACTCTTTTCCGCGCCGCCGCTTCGCAGGGACGGCAACACAAACAGCATCTTTTTCTTCAAGCGATTCACTCCTGATAGATATTCTTCACATAGCCGGACGCATCATCCCGGGAGATCACCTTGGCCGGAATCCCGCCCACCGTCACACCGGGCGGCACGTCCCGGTTGACCACGCTGTTGGCGCCGACGGCACTGTTGTCCCCCACGGTAATTTTGCCGAAAATCTTGCTGCCGGGGGCGATATAGACCCCCGAACCGATGACGGGTACGGCATCCATCCCCTCCTTGCTGTCCACGCCGATGGTGACCTGCTGGGAAAGGTTGCAGTTTTCGCCGATGACAACGGCAGGGTTGATCACCACACCGCCCCAATGGCTCAGGTGAAGCCCCGCACCGATTTTGGTACTGTACTCGATGTCGAAGCCGTACTTGAATTTATAGCGTTCCAGCCGGGCGTTGGCAACATAAAAAAGCGGACGCATATACACCGGCGCCTTGGAAAGATAGGCGCACCGGCGCAGCTGATAGGTAAACCGAAATCCCGGCACGAACTTTATCGCCTGACGAAACGCCTTGCGGGACACGCCGTAGCCGTAGCGGCACAGGTCCGCCCGCACGTAATAGCGCAAGTCCTCTTTGGTACGTATTTCTTGCATAGTGTCCTCCCACTGCCTCAACTTCAATTTACAGGTAACTCTATCGAGCAAAAAACTTTGTATATATTTCAAAAAAACGAGTATGCACCAGATTTCCAAGCATCAGCATACGTGTAAGCACACAGCACTTTTTTTCCATGGATTTCAAGAGTGACAATGTATAGCGGTTGCAATCCGATGCAGCAACAGGCAGAAGTTCTGCAAGAATCCCCTGCAAATGCGCATCCGCATAGAATGTGCGCAAAGTTTTCATTCGGTCAAAAGAACGTGTTGTCCGACAGATGCGGTCAATCGTTGCAGCAATGCGGTTGCAAAAGCACAGGGCGCTTTCCTTTACAAATACATTGCGTTCAAACCCAAGCTGTGCAAAGCACTCCATATCGCACTGATACTGCGTCGTCAGCACCTGTGCGTAGCCCGACTGCTTTTTGCGAATGGCGCCGGTTTCCACATAGCGGTAAAAGTAGCCGACACACGGCACATAGCAGGCGCCCTCACACCTCGCCAAATAGCGCAAAACAAACTCCCTGTCCTCGCCCAAGCGCTTGCCGACCGTCATGCGTATGTCGTACCGCAGGATGATTTCCCGCAAAAAAAGCTTATTCCACAGAGCGTTGAGCGTTTCATTTTTCATCAAAAACTCGGCGATCTCCCTCGTTTCCAAGCGCACATTCGGTGTAAACGGATAACACATCCGCTCATAATCATCCGGCTTTCCATACTGAAACTCGCAAAACGAAAGGTGCACACCGTCACCCTGCACCGCATCGACAAGCTGTTCGAGCATCTCGGGCATCAGCAGGTCGTCCGCATCGGCAAAGGCGATATACTTGCCGCAGGACTGCTCGATGCCGGTATTTCTTGCGGCACTGACACCGCCGTTTTCCTTATGAATCACGAAAACATTGGAGTGTTCTTTTGCAAAAGCATCGCAGATCTGCCCCGAGCTGTCCACGGAGCCGTCATCGACCAGCAGAACCTGTGTCTGGGAAAAAATCGTCTGCGCCGCCACGGAATCGAGGCACGGCTGCAAATACTTTTCCGCATTGTAGATGGGGATAATGAGTGACACCTTCGCCGTCATTTTGCCGCCTCCGATTCCCACGGGTTTGTGACATATTCCCCTGCGCCGCCCATATGCAGTATTTTCGCCGGGATTCCCGCCACGACCGCATTGTCCGGCACATCGTGGGTCACCACAGCGTTGGCACCGATGGCCACATTGTTGCCCACGTGCACACCGCCGATCACCTTGGCGCCCGGAGCGATATACACGCGATCACCGATCACCGGCAGGCACACTTCGCCGTTCTTGAGTGTCTGTCCGATGGTCACCCCTTGGGACAGGCAGACGTTTTCCCCCAGCACCGCACCGCTGTGCACCACGATACAGCCGCCGTGTGCAATGTGCAGACCCTTGCCCACCTCGGTCAGCTCGTGCAGTTCGATACCCACCTTGCCCGCCGCCCGGCGCATCCTTTGTTTATAAATGGGAAAAAGCGTGTACTTAAGCAGCGTCCTTTGCCGCGTATAGGTGCAAAGGCGCATATAGTAGGTAAAGCGAAAGCCTGCACTGCGGCGGCGCACTTTGCGCAGTGTCTTTTTGTCCGTCCGCCCGCTGTAGCGGTACAAGTCGGCGGCGATATAGTCACGCAGTTCCTGCTTGTCGGCAATGTTCATACGCATTCCTCGATCATACGGTATATTTTCTCGACTTCGCCCGTGTTGGCGTAGTCACACTGTTTTGTGTTGTCGGAAAGTTTTTGACGCAAAGCTTCGTCCGAGAGCATTTGCTCGATAGCGTCGGCGATCTTTTCCTCGTCCTGCGGCACGATCACCGCATCAAAGCCGTCCCGCACCTGTCCACGGGCAGTGGTGAAGTCCGTAATCAGTACGGGTCTTGCCAGCATCTGCGCCTCACGCACGGTGACCGCCTTGCCCTCGTAGCGGGAGGGCTGGACGTACAAATCACACGCCGCGATGTATGGGTAGGGGTTCGTCTGCTTGCCGAGGAAAATAAACATATCCTCCACGCCCAGCTCCTTTACAAGCGCTTTGGTCGATTCTTCCTCACTGCCATAACCCAAGGCGAACCACCGAAGCTTCGCTCCCCTATCCTTGAGCAAGCGGCACACACGCACCGCCCGGTCAAACGCCTTGGCGTGGCAGAATCTGCCGACAGTCAGCAGCTTGTACCCCTCGCCCTGCATCTCCTGCGGCACGAAAGCTTTGGCGCTCGCATCCACAAATACCTGTGGCAGAATATTTTCCACCGTCAGGAGCCTATCCCGAAACTGCGGATAGACCTGCAAAAACGCCTCGCCGCATTCGTCCGATACGGCGGCGATGCGGTCAAACGCCGCCCAGACGGCGGCATCTTTTTTGTGATTCAGCTCCGCCTTGGTGTAGTCGGTATGAATCCATGCGAATTTGACTTTTGCCTTGACTTTCTTTGCGACAAAATGGTGCGGCCACATGAAGCTGATAGCGGCATCATATTCGCCTGACAGCTTTGGCATAAAGTGAATACATCTGTCCCAATATGCCTGAAGCAGGGCAAAAACCAAAGCATCGGGATGAACGTTCGTTTTTCTGTACTTTTGATTCATATGCAGTTGAGCAAATACTTTCGATACAGATAATAAATAATGTCTCTCACGAAACATCGTGCGGATGGGTTGAAGCATGGTGGCACACTGCGGAATTTCGGGCAGAATACGGCACTGCGGTGAGGCATACTGTAACAGTTCTCCCTTGCGAGAGAACAGCAAAACGTCTACATCATACTTCGTGTAGTCAATGGTTGCAAGCAAGCCGATGAGACTGCGCTCTATCCCGCCGACCTCCAGACTGCACGCCGTAATCAACAGTTTCTTTTTCATGTCCGTCACCGTCCAAGCAGTTTGCGAAGCCGCTCGCCGCCGATGACCTTGACCACCGCACGCTTGAGGGAGGATTTGATGCGTGCACTTTTCGGCAGCCAGAGCTGGGCAAAGTGATGGATGGCGTGGCTGTTTTCCGTGATATAGCTGATGGAGTTGATATAGTCATAGGGACTGAACCACTCCCGGGGATAGACGGCGATGCCATCCTTTTCCTGAAAGGTGTTGTCCCGCAAAAAGCCCATTTCCTCAAACAGACGGGTCAGCAGCAGCACATTGGTATCGCTGTACAGCGTCCCGTCCGCCTGCTCGTAGGTTTCGTGCTCGTAGTGCGCCATATATTTTTGCAGCAGCGCGCAGCCCTTTTCCGCACCCATGACGCAGGTGCCGACAAAGTTCTTTTCCTCAAAGCCCGCAAAAAAGCGGTGTCCGAGAAAGCCGTCAAAGCTTTTGAGCACTTCCACATCGGTGTCGAGGTAAATGCCGCCCTCGTTGTACAGCGCCTGCGCCCGGGCATAGTCGCTGACGAAGGCAAAGTTGCGGTGGGCATACGCCTGATCAACGAACAGATTCTGATGCACGTCGAAGTTGTCCTCGTTCCACTCCACAAAGGAATAGTCCGGCAGATTCTTTTTCCACGAGGCAATGCATTTTTGCACCAGCTTCGGCTTTTCTCCCCTGCCGAACCAGCAGTAATGGATTATTTTCGGAATCATATCGCAGTCCTTTCTGAAAAAATGTCGCCTTAAAAAAGATCGCTGGCATACGGCTCGACCGAGTATCGGACATTGTAAAAATAGAACGAATACAAAAGCAGGGACGCGAGATAGACGGTCTTGCTCTGCTCCTTGGACAGCGCCTCGGTGATGACGTAGGTCATCATAATGATGACGTAAATGCTCGTATAAATCGCCAGACGCGCAAAGATCCAGTTGTACAAAGACAGAATATAGAACGCCAAGTTGATCACCGACAGGTTGACTAAAATATCCCATTTTCTGCCGTGCAGATAGCTCAGCTTCTCCCGGGAGATGTATGCCAAAATCAGCGGAATCGTCAGAACGGCCACACGGATGATGTCCGAGCCGCCTTCCTGTCCCTCCGTAAACCAGCCGTTTTCGGCGTAGGTGCCGTAGACCGTGTCCTCCAGCATACCGAGGAAGGACGGCAAGAGCGAATCGAACGCCGCCGTGGCAACCACGGTGCCCAGCAAAATGAGCAGGGTAAAGGGCGTCCAAGAGCGGCGCCGCACAATGAAATAGATGGGTATCATGATCAATGCGCTGGTGTGGAACAGCCACGCGATAAAGACGAAAATCAGATATTTGAAAAAATCCGAGTTTTTCTCAGACATCATATACTTCGTGCCGAGGATCAAGATGCCCGCCGCGGCGTACTGACGGATGCCGTTCATGGAGAAGCTGTAGTAGGAGGTCAGCACAAACAGCGCAATGCCCAGTTCGTAGGGACAGCTGTATTTGTAGATGATATACACCGTCGGCACCACGGCAATCAGCGCCGTGATCATAATCAGCAGATAAGGATCCGGCGAGCGCAGACGGCACAAATACTGGATAAAGGGGTACATAATACCGCCGCTGAGCTCAAAGCGGATGGGCTCCATGGTGTCCGGATCCAGCAGTCGATAGGAGTGGATATAATAGAAAGTGTCCCCCATGTTGTTGCGCAAGCCGGAAAACACGCCGAATGCCATGGCCGGCAAAAGGAAGCCGATCGGGTTCGGCAGTGGCTGTCCCATGCCGCCGGGACGGTGCATCGGGATGCTGCGGGCAATATACGCGATCGTAAAACTGCCGACAACGATCACCGTAAAAACGATCATGTAATAAGACATAGACTATCTTTCAACCCTTTTCATATTTTCTGTATTGCAGCCGCAGAACCAGCCACCAAAGAAAGCCAGCCGGCGACGCCAGAAGCGTCAGTCCCTTGCAGGGGCTTTCCGAAAGATAGTGTCTGTTTTTCAAAATCAGACTGCTGGAAACATAGTGCATCGCCTGGATAAAGCGAAACTTAAACCCGGCAAAGGGCAGCTGCATACACAGCTTGCGGCTGTAGGCAAAGCCCTGCGGATTTTTGAAATACTGGCGAATCATGTTGCGCGAGGAGCCATCCTCCAGATACTCCACGATACAGACCACCTCGTTGAGCGCAAGGAGCTTGTACTCCTTGTCCAAAAGGCTGTATTTTGTGGCGAGGTTTACATATTTTTCCCCCTCGAAAATGGGGTACGGGTTCTGCTTCGTCAGGTCGGTACGCAGGATAAACTTCTTGTCCCCCGACACACCGTAGCGGTAATAAAAGTCGTAGGAGGTGGCGGGCGCCTTTTCCACGGGCAGCTTTGTCCCGATCACTTCGCCGTTTTGGTACGCATCCAGCGCGAGGAAGCCGCTGATGTGCTCGTCCCGCTCGCAGGTTTGCCAGAAACGGACGATCTTTTCCACCGCGTCGTCGGGCATAAAGTCGTCGGAGTCGATGCAGGTGTTGATCTCGGTGTCGATGTTTTCATAGGCAAGGTTGTGCGCACCGTGCATCCCTTTGTTTTCCTGCCGCACATAGCGCAGGGTAAACCCGTGTTCCTCCTGCATCCAGCCCTTGACCAGTTCTTCCGTGCCGTCCGAGGAACCGTCGTCCACGACAAGCCAGACAAAATCCTGCTCCGTCTGCCGCTTCATCGCTTCGTAGCACTGGGGCAAAATATAGGCACGGTTATAGGTCGGTGTAAAAACGGTCAGTATCGCCACGGTTCAATTCTCCTTTTGTAAAGTATAGCCGCATTCCCGCAAGGCATAACGCACAAACGCTTCGCACCGCATATACTGCTCGGCATAGGCATGGTTCGCCTGCATCATCGCCAAACGTCTGTCCCCGTCCATGAGTGTCTGCACCTGCCGCACGCAGGCATCGCCGTCGGCAAAAGACAGATAATGCGTTCCGTCCGCAAGTCCCCCCGCACTTTCGTAGCAAAGCGGCTCACAGACGACAGCCTTGGATGCGGCAAGGTATTCCGCAAACTTCCAGCCCGTGGAACCGTGCAGTCCCATGGTGGCAATATGGATGTCAAACTGCTTCATGAACGCAAGGTATGCGTTCTTGTGGGAAAGCCCCTCATTCTCCAGCACCACGTCCGCATATTCCTTTTGCGAAAAAGCAGACGGCGCCACGCCCCCGCAGAAGTTCTCCCCAAATGCATCACGCAGTAAACGGATGCAGGACGCTCTGCTTTCGTTGATTGCATAGCGCTCCTGCTGCATGGCGGGGGTCAGCTGTCCCGGAAAATCCCCGGCAGGATCCCACAGCCGTGCCATGAACAGAATGCGGGGCTTTTCGGAAAGGCGGGGTGTGTCAAAAATATTTTTTTCCAGAATATGCCCGTTATAATACTGGGAACCGGGCAGCATACGGATAAGCTTTTTGATCTTTTCCCGATTCGGGTCGCACGGCACGGGAAAATGCGCCGGATTGTGGGGCAGTGTCACCAAAAAGTTCGGCGGTGTGCGGCGCATCTTTTCGGGGGCGCAGAGCAATGCGTTTCTTTGCCCATCGAAGCTGCGCTTGAAAAACAGGTCACAGCGATCCAGCAGTCCGTTGTAAAACGGCACCATATCCGCCTTTTCCTGCAGCAGATTTTCGTAGCCGTCGTTCATGTCGAAGATCAGCCGTTTGCCGTCCTCCCCCACGACCTCCAGCATATTGTACGGCAGCACATCCGCGTCAGACGGATGCAGCCGCTCCCAGCGCACCTGCATCGCACCCTTTCGGCGCAGAGACGCGAAGCCTGCCAAAATCGGGTACAGGTGCAGCGGCACTTCACTCAGACGAACTGTAAACGTCATACTTCCTCCCTGCCCTGTAAATAAAAGTCCTGCAATTTCCGAGCCTGTGTGCGGCTGTCAAAGCCGCGCGCCGCCACGATGGGCGCCGCATCCGCACTGCGCTCGACGGGCGCTTCGCCCATCGCCTGCACCCACGCCTCGCTCTCCAGCGGCACAAAGCGGAAATATCCCGCAGACAGATCCGCCATGGGGGACACGGTGTCCGCCGCAAGGCAGGAAAGCCCCGCCGCCTGCGCCTCCACAAGCACCAGCGGCAATCCCTCAAATTTGGACGGGAGCAAAAAAACATCCATCGCCTGCAAAAGCTGCGGCACATCCTTGCGCAGTCCCAAAAACCGTACACTGTCCGCCACCCCGGCCGCCTGTGCCTGCGCACGGATCTGCGGTTCCAGCACGCCCTCGCCAACGAGCAAGAGGACACTGTTGGGCTCCGCCTTGCAGTACGCCGCAAAGGTATCTATTAAAAAGGTGTGATTTTTCTGGTCGTTGAACCGCCCCACATGCCCGAAAACCTTGCTGTCGCCCAAATGCAGCCCACTGCGCATCTGTGCGCGTACCCGGGGGTCAAAGGCGCAAGCCGCCGTGTCGATACCGTTGTTGAGTAGTTCGCTCTGCGGGGCGTGCTTGCCGTACAGCCATGTATTGGCAAGCTCCGAACAGCCGTACAGCTTGGTGGCGTTGGGCACGATCTTCGTGCGGCAGTAGGCTTTAAACATATTTTCCGGCAAAGCGGTGATCCCGGTTCTTGTGAAGCGGGAATTGTGGCTGTGGGCGACACGCACGGGAACGCCCGCACGCCTCGCGGCACGCAGGATCAGCCCCGTCGTGGTCTCCAAATGGGAGTGGACAACGGTATAAGGATGCAGTTTGAAAAATTTGTACAGCTGATATTCGTAAACGGGCGGCGTCACCTTGGTCAAAAACGGCATACGGTAGATGCGTCCGCCCAAAGCGCCGATTTCTTTTTCGTAGAACATCTCGTCGAACACATTAACGAGAAAGTCAAACTGCACTTTGTCTGTGTCCATATTGCGGTACAGGTGCATCAACAGCGTCTCCGCACCGCCGCAGTTCATGGAATGCAGGACGTGCAAAACACGAACAGGCTCCATCTTGATCGCTCCGTTACACAAAATAAATCTCGCCCAGCTCTGCGAGAACTTTTTGCAGATCGTAGTCTGCGATGTGCGCTTTTCCGGCTTTAGCAAGGACACTGCGCAGGGCGTCATCCTCCAGCATTTTTTCCAGCTTATCGGTAAACTCTGTCTGCGTGTCGGCCAGCAGTCCCGTTTTGCCGTCCTGCACCAAAGCGCGGTGACCGCGGTTGTTCAACGCCAAAACCGGCAGTCCTGCGGACATGGCCTCCATAACGTTGACGGGCAGACCCTCCCGCAGGCTGGACGCCGTGTAGATATCGCAGACGGAAAGGATCTGCGGAATGTCGTGCCGCTCCCCGGTAAAAATAACCGGCGCGTTGTGTTCCTTGGCCATCGCTTCGTAAGCGCCGTCTATGTGATCGGGTCCGACAAGCAAAAGCTTCAGGTTCGGGTAACGGGGCAGCAAAGCCTCGACGGCACGAATCAGCAGACCCTGATTTTTATTGGCGTTTTGTTCCGCCACATAGACAAGCACCGTGTCGCTGTCCCGAAGCCCGAGGGATGAGCGCATCTGGGCACGCGCTTCCCCGTCGGCACGGTAAAAGCGGGTGGTGTCACAGCCGACACCGTGGACATACGCCGTCTTTTTGGCATGGAAAAAACGGCGGGCACGCCGATAATCCTCCTCGTTGATGGTGATCAGCACATCCGTCATACGAGACAATACGCCCTCGATGGGAAAGAACAGGAGCCAGTTGAGCTTTGGCGCACCCTTGTAAAAGTGGAAGCCGTGGGCTGTGTAGATCACCCGTGTTCCTTTTTTGCGCGCCTTTGCAGAACACAGCCTGCCTAAAGTGCCCCCCATGGGCGTATGGCAATGGACGATGTCGTAGCCGCCGTCGTTGATAATCTTTTTCAGTTGTTTATAGCCCTGCACGTTCTGCGGATCCCACGGATTTCTGCCCATGGGAACAACAAACTGCTTGTCCGTATACGGAAATTCTTCTGCGGCACTGCACGCCGTATGCACCTCGAAGCCGTGCTCCTGAAGCATCCGAAAGCACGGCAGATGAAAATAGCGGAAATGTTCCGGCACAGTGGCCACAAACAGAATTTTTTTCAAAGCAGATCAGCCTTTCCGTTTTATTCCACAGCAGGGGCGTCGGGATTTTCCTGATAGTTGGGGACGATCTCTTTGAGCAGATCCCGCACGTTTTGCTTATTCGCCGAACGCAGCTTGTCCAAAGCGGTTTCCAGCTGTTCGTCCGAAAAGTCCACCGGCGGCGTGACAAAGATCTTGTTGTTGGCCGTCTTTTTGCGTCCCTGCATCTCCTCGGTCATGGTCAGCTCCTCGTACAGCTTTTCGCCCGGACGAAGCCCGGTGAACACGATGTCGATGTCTCTGTAGGGCACAAACCCGGACAGACGGATGATGTTCTCCGCGAGGTCGAGGATCTTGACCGGCTCGCCCATATCCAGCACAAACACCTCACCGCCCTTGGAAAGACTGCCCGCCTGGATGACCAGCTGCGCCGCCTCGGGGATGGTCATGAAGTAGCGGGTGATGTCGGGGTCGGTGACGGTCACGGGGCCTCCGTTTTCGATTTGCTTTTTAAAGATGGGGATCACGCTGCCGTTGGAGCCGAGCACGTTGCCGAAGCGCACGGCGGCAAAGCGGGTATCCGGGGCGTGGCGGTCGAAATACTGGATGATCAACTCCGTCACGCGCTTGGTCGCCCCCATCACATTGGCAGGGTTGACCGCTTTATCCGTGGAAAGGATGACAAACTTTTTAACCTTATACTCCACCGCCGTTTTCGCGGTGTTGAATGTACCGAAGATGTTGTTTTTGACCGCCTCGCAGGGGCTGTCCTCCATCAGCGGCACGTGCTTATGCGCTGCGGCATGGAACACGATGTCGGGATGGAACTCTTCAAAGATCTCGTGCAGTCTGCCCACATCCTGCACGGAGCCGATGCGGATATACACGGGAAACTTTCCCTTGTTCATGCGCCGGATCTCGTGGTACACGGAAAAGACATTGTTCTCGTAGTTGTCCACCAGCACCATGCACTTGGGTCTGTGCTTTGCCACCTGACGGCAGATCTCACTGCCGATGGAGCCGCAGCCAGTGATCAGCACGGTCTGCCCTTGCAGATAGCGGCACTGTTCAATGTTCAGATCCACCTCCGGGCGGGGAAGCAGGTCGCAGATGTCCACCTTGCGAATCTTTTGCAGATCGGGCTCGTTGGCGTTCATTTCCAAAAGCGTGGGACACTTTTTCAACGTGCACCCCGTCTTCATGGCAATGTTCATGATCTCCCGCTGACGCTCTGCCGATGCGGACGGGATACAGTAAATGATCTCGTCGATCTTGTAGCGCTCTGCAATCTCGGGAATTCTGTCCGTACCGCCGCGCACGGGAATACCGCACATCTTTTTGCCCTGCTTGCGCACGTTGTCGTCCACGATGACCACCGGGCGTCCCTTGCGGTATGCGTTCGCCTCCAGCTCGCGCACGATAATCATGCCCATGTCCCCGGCGCCGATGATAAGGATTCGGTTTTTATTGCGCAGGTCACGGGTGATGACGCCGTTTTCCCGATACACATAGCGGCTCAAGCGGTACAGCAGCCGGAACCCGCCGCAGGAAGCGATGATAAGCAGTGTACTGCACACATAGAAGTACGCCGGGAAGTTACCCATGGATCCCCAGCCGAAATAGGCGCCGATCTTGTCAATAGAGACGCTGACCAGCCCACCGAGCAATCCCGCAAAGCAGCAGCGGATCAGGTCGTTGAGGCTGGCGTATTTCCAAATACTGCTGTACAGACCGCAAACGCCGTAAATGAGGATGAATGCAGCCGTGACAGGCAGCGCTCTGGACAACAGCATCGGCAGCAAATCGGCAAACGAAGCCGAAGAGATCAATGCGGCCGTGATGAAAAAACAAATATTGATCAGTATAATGTCTGCAAAAATCAAGATGACCTGCTTGGCGATCAATCCAAACTTTTCAGCGACACGTTTCAATGAAATACCCCCTGATCGTTTCATTTCGGTTCTGTGCAACCGATGCTTCCGTAATTGCTTTGGTACGCAGACAAAGCTTTCTGCGCCGTCCGTCACGCATGGGTTCCGCATCCCCTTGCGGAAATGTTTCGGATTCGGACGAAAAAAGCATTTTACACACCCTTTTAGTCATTAAATATCATACCGCATCTTTCGAGCAAAGTCAAGTTTTTCACCGCAATACATTCACAAAATGCATAAAATTTTACAGAAGTTTTGCCTGCAATCCGTCATTTTTGACACTTTTTCACAATTTATGTGTTTCCCGATATTTTCCCGGCGTCATACCCGTTTCCTTTTGAAAGGTTCTGCTGAAATGACTTTGGTCAAAAAAGCCGAGAGAAGCGCCGATCTGGGACAAAGAATAATTCGTTTTGAGAATCATATCCGCCGCTTTCTGCATTTTGACGCGGCGGATATACGTCTTGATGCTCTCCCCCGTCCGCCGGCAAAAGAATGTGTTCAAATAGCTCGGGTGCAGTCCCAAGCTTGCAGCAATCTCCTGAACGGTGATCTTCTCGGGCAAATGCTGTTCGATATACGCGCATATCGCGCAGAGCCGCTCCTCTGTTTTCACACAAGACATAACTTCGCCTCCCTCCTTATTCTATCGCAAATCTATAATTTGTACAATACCCTGCTGAAAAAAAATGGTACAGTGAAGCTACTATACGCAACACGTAAAGGAGTAGGAATCATGATCGGTATCGGTAAATGGGAATGCAGTGTGGACACCATGATGTTTCGCGGGGAGGGCATCGTCACCATCGCGGACAAAAACGGCGAATATGATTTTGCGGTAGAGGCCAAGGGCGTCAAGATGCCGCAGTACAGCATCGACAACGTCACCGAGGACGGCAACACCCTGTCCGCCGTCGTCACCACGCCCATGCTCCCGGGAAAGGAAGTTCCCATCCAAATGACCTTTGACGGCGACGTTTTCACCGGTTTTGCCAAGATCCCGCTTTTGGGCAAGATCAAATTCAAGAACGGGCACAGAATCGACTGAGCCTCCACGACACATTCCGTAAAAAGGTTCATCACGGTTTTTGGCGGGATTAAAAGTTTCGGTCAAGCCTTTTCAAAGGCTTGCGGATTCCAAAGGCGGC
>JBJEQK010000016.1:0-4391 GCA_051881715.1 Acutalibacteraceae bacterium | reverse complement strand
AACCAAAAAAGCGTGTCTTGCCTAATCGCAAAACACGGTTTTTCGACAGTCTGAAGCAACCCGAAAAGGTTGCTTTTGCACGAACGGTTATGACTTTTGCACGAACGGCAGCATAATCTCCGTTCCGAACACGCCTTGCTCAAACTGGCGGTTGACAAAGCCGTTGTATTTGTCGGCAATCCTGTCCACCCGCATCAGTCCGAAGCCGTGATTTTCACCCTTGGAGGACTTATACGCCCTGCCCTTTTTCACGGGCGTTCCAAGCATGGAGTTGGTGACATTTATGTAAAGTTGCTGTTTGAAAAGTCCGATATACACCCGGATAAATCGCTGTGTTTTGTCCTCTATCTTTTCGCACGCTTCGATTGCATTGTCCAGCAAATTGCCGATAATCACGCAAAGCTCCACATCGCTCACACTGTACTTTTCGGGAATGCCTGCCGTGACTTCGTAGGGAATACTCCGCGCCTTGCAAAGGGCAAGCTTGCTGTTGAGAATGGCGTCCGCCATGACATTGCCCGTTTTCACGACCGTATCCACCGTGTTGAGATCCACCGTCAGCTCGCCCAGATAGTTCCCCAGCTCGGTGAGGTGACCCATTTCCAGAGATGCGCGCATAACCTGAATGTGGTTTTTGTAATCGTGACGCCAGCCACGCATGGTTTTATAAATGTTTTGCACTTCCTCGCAGTGCTTGGTGATGAGGTCGTTCTGGTATTCGGCGATGCGCCTGTCCGTTAAATTACGGATATACCGTTTTGTCAGAACAACCGCCAAACCCACGGCAAGCAAAACGGCCGCTGCCGCTGCGGCGATAATCCAATAATTCATGCATGAATACCTCTGTAAAAATTGATAAACGCCATATTGACATCGTTATACATTCGTCTGGGAACGGGAATTCGCTTGCCGTTGTCCAAGACAATGTCTGTTTTTGTGATCCCGGAAATATGTTCGAGATTTGCGATGTAGGAACGGTGGCACTGCACAAAGCTCCCATCCAGCATTTTTGCAACATCGGAAATCGGGAGTTTTACCCTGTATTCACCGTTTTCGCAGATAACACAGCTCGTATGCCCGAAGGCTTCGATAAAGAATATATCTTTCAGATGGATTTTGAAACTCTCATTTTCCACAGAAATCAGGATGCATTTTTCGGTTCTCTTCAGGTTATCGCTTGCCTTGGAAAGCACTGCAAACAGCTTTTCCTTATCCACAGGTTTAAGCAAATAATGCAGTGCCGAAACATCGTAGCCCCTGGAAATATGATCGGGGAAGCCGGTGATGAAAACAATTTGCACACTGCTGTCGCTCTCGCGGATTTTTTCCGCAAGAGCGATGCCGTCCATAGCCTGCATTTGAATGTCCAGCAGGAGAATGACGAAGCTTTTGTCCTCCGCATACTGAAAAAGAAAAGCCTCTGCACTCGCAAAGCTCGAAACTTTTACGGCAGTTTTGCGCTCCCTTGCCCATTCCTGCGCACAGGCAGTCAAGTATTCAATTTCGATCGGTTCGTCGTCGCACACGGCAATGTGGAGCATAGCTTTTTCCTTTCCATTGAGAGTGTTAAGTGCGTATTGCGAAGTAAGTTTTTATTCAAAAACCGTTTATTGTGCTTTTTGCGGCAGGCGCCACTTGGTATAAAGGATGGAGCACTTTTTGTCCCCGGGGAGTTTCTGATAGTATACGGTCAGAATACTGCCGTCCGCCAGTTCAACGGATGCGGGATAGCCGAGGTCATTGTCCTGCGTGTTGTCGTCGATCACATAGTCCTCTGCCCATGTCTTTCCATAGTCATAGCTGACCATTGCGTGCTCGCCAAACGGTTTCTCCCGCCGTCCGTAGGAGCAGATCAGTGCGCCGGAGGAATGCAGCAGGAGATGGGGCGGTGATCCGCTGACATCGGTACAGGCAAGCGCACTCCAACTTTTTCCTCCGTCCGTCGAAACGGTGGTATACATGGTAAAACCATGGGGAACATTGTTCCCCTCGGCTCTGACAGCACCGAACAGGCGTCCGTCGGGAAGCTCTATGCCATACGGTTCATGGAAATTCCCGCTATTCGTTCCCTGCGGCAGAGACAATGTCGAGAGATACTCCCACGTATAGCCGCCGTCACGACTTGCGTATGCGCTGATACTTTTTTCCGCGACGGCGCCGTTGGAGTACATCTCCTTGCCGAGGTAAAGCAGCGATCCATCCCTGCACAGTGTGGGACCATGGGGAGAGGACACAGGCACCTGAATCGCATCGCTCCATGTGACGCCGTAATCCTCCGATATACGGATAAACGAACCGCCTTGTGCATCCTGCGGGGAGAGGTAGTTTAAGCTGTCGATCATACCGACAGCGGCATTTTTGTTCATCGGCAAGGCGTAGTGCAATGTCCCGTCGCGCAGACATCCGTCAAGATACAGTTGCGCCGGATGGGAAAACCATGTGACGAGCAGTCTGCCGCCGCCCAAATACACAATGCCGGCATCCCGGTCGTCCAGATATGTGTCGTTTATCACCATTGGCTGTGTCCATGTTTCGCCATTGTTCCTGCTGATGTACAGAACCGTCTTTCCGCAAGGACAGATGTGCTGCATCCTGAACCCGGATGCAACAGCGTAAAGCGTACCGTTCTCGTCACGGCACACACTCGGCCAACCCTGATAATCAAAGATACTGCCTGTCTTTCTGTTTACGATACCGTGCACGGCATCTGAAATTTTTTTCATACGTGTCCATCCTTTCCCTGTTCCGCATTTCAAGCCATATGCAACGCCCTCGGCTATGACCTGATTGGCCAGCGACTGTGCATCATACGCCTCCCCCATGCGACCCTACCGGAACAGCCGGTAGATGGAAAGCATCCATTCCGGCAGGAAGTTGTATATCGTGCCGATGTCGCCGGTCAAGCCGTCAAACGCAGTCATCAGTGCATTATCCCTGTGAATTTTCTGTCCATATGCTTCTCCTTTGTCTTAACTGTCAGCTCTCACAGACAATGCCTGTCCAGGAGCGGATGCGCTCTTTCATTTCGTCGATGCCGAGGATGCCGTAGGCAAAACCCTTTTGCACCAGCCGTTCAGGTAGGTACTCGTCATATTTTTCAAACAGCGGCACTTCGCCGGGATAGACCAGCTCCATCGGATCAAATTCCTTTTGTGCCTCCTCGCTGAGCACACGGAAAAACGTTTCCTCATCCGCTTTCATCTTGAACTGGATAAAATACGGGCGGTAGGAATCCATCGCCCGCAGGGAGAGCCGGTCGGCACAGCGCAGTTTCAAAAAGCGCTCCATCGCCAAAAACGCATATGTGCCCAGCCACGGAAACAGACACCACATATCGCCGCCCAAGCAGATCAGCGCCTTGTCCGTCACGCCGGAATTGCGTGCGGAATGCCGTGCCATGGACAGCCTTGCCACCGCATTCGCCATCAGGTAGGGGTAGGATTTGTCCTCCCGCAAAACCTCGCGCATTCTCTCGAGGACGGCGGTATGGATATCCCCCGGGCAATCGCCGAAATAGGCGGGCACCTTCCCCTTGACCTGCTCGCAGTAGATCAAGTGCCGCTTGTGATCCACTTCCTCCACGATCCACACGTGCCCTGCCAGCGCAATCTTTTCGCCCACGGGCGGCGGCATCACGATGGTGCCCAATTCCTGGGAACCACAGCGGCAAGTATACTCCTCGCTCTCCTGAAAGACAGCATAAAACTTGAACGAATTGATGACCCGCTCCCCTGCAAGACCCACGATCAAGCCGCCCTCCTCGGTGCGCTGGATATGCTCCGTTTCCAGCAGGTGGCGCAGCAATTCTTTATAATCTTCCTTAGAAATGCGGTGAAAATAGTGCAGCGTCAGCACCCGCTGTGCCAATTCCGCCGCTGTCAGCTCTCCGCAGGACGCCAAGGTGCTCATGGTCTGATGATACAGCAAACTGAACGGGAGCCTGTCCAGCTTCGGCGGCTCCACCCAGCGTTTTTCCAGATACAGCTGCACCAGTGCAATGCCCTGCAGCAGCTTCCACGGCACGGTGGACGGGAGCATGGCGCGCGGCTCGGGCATATCCTCCCGCATGACGAACCACATTTCCGGCGGCTCATCCCGCCGTCCCGTACGTCCCATCCTCTGCAAAAAGGAGGACACCATAAACGGTGCGTCGATCTGAAACGCCCGCTCCAGCCGTCCGATGTCGATGCCCAGTTCCAAGGTTGCAGTGGTCACGGTGGTCAGAAACTGGGACTCGTCCTTCATCAGCTCCTCCGCTGTCTCCCGGTAGGAGGCGGAAAGATTGCCGTGGTGGATGAGAAAGCGATCCCGTTCGTGCTTCGCTTCGCAGTACTGCCGCAGTGTCGTGGTGACCGCTTCGCACTCCTCCCGGGAATTGACGAACACCAGAC
>JBJEQK010000015.1:0-4392 GCA_051881715.1 Acutalibacteraceae bacterium | reverse complement strand
GACTTTCACCGCACCGTTTCGTATGCGCTCGGGCGCCTTTATCGACAGTCTGCGCAGTCGATACTTCGACTGTGGCGTTTTTCTATGCTGTCAGGATATTTTTTCCTCCAGAAATGTGCAGATATCCTTTACAGTTTTAAACTGCAATTCCCCCTCAAACTGAATACCAAAGCGTTCCTCGATCAGGATGGCGACCATCATCATCCCGAGGGAATCCAGCCCCAGATCCTTTTTCAGGGAGCTGTTCTCGGTGATGGCGTCCAGATCGGTTTCCGGGAAAGCGCTTTGGATAATTTTTTTCAGCTCTTCCAAGACATTCATCTTCACACCCCCTGATCTCTGGCGACCTTCATGGCGTTGGTGCGCTTAAAATCTTCTTTCCGAACGATGGTTTTGGCGATCTGCTTGTAGGACGGCAGCTGGGCATTCACTTCGTCCGTGATGTTTTGGAACAGCGCCTGTGTTTCCGCGTCGCTTTTCTCGCCGACTGCGGCTTTCAGCGGAAGGATTTCGACGGCGATCACCTGTTTGCCGTTTACCGTGTCCTGCCGGACAAGACAGTCCTTCACCGCATCGAACTTGTAGAAGTATTTTTCCAGCTCCTCGGGGGAAACATTTTCCCCGTTGCCCAGAACGATGATATTTTTGATTCTGCCCGTAATATAGATACACCCGTCCTCGTCAAAGCGAACCAGATCGCCCGTTTTCAGCCAGCCCTCCTCGTCAAAGGCCGCGGCCGTCTCCGCTTCGTCCCCCCAATAGCCGAGCATGAGGTTGTCGCCCTTGATGCGCAGTTCTCCGTCCACCACCTTCGTCTGCTGTTCGGGATAGACCATGCCCATCGACTCCGGTTTGCGGAGCACCTCCTTGTTGCCGGAGGTCAGGTTTGCACCCTCCGTCAAGCCGTACCCGGCGACAACGCCAATGCCCAGGGCATCAATTTCGTGCATCAGGCGCGGCGGCACGGGAGCCGCACCGATCACCAGCATCTTCAAGCTTTCCGAGAACCCTTTCCCCTTCAGCTTCGTCAGCGTGACCAGAATCTCCGCCATTTCCGGGACGATCACCAGCACGTTGGGCTTGTAGACGGGGATCTGCGTAAAGGCCGCTTTGACGTCCCGGCACTGGAAAATCAGTCCGCCGGTATACAGGCAGGAGAGAAACCCTCTGACCAACCCGAAGATATGCGACAGCGGCAGGATGGCGATGTACCGCTGATACAGGGTCTCTCCCGGCGTGAAACAGCCGTTGAAGGCGCCGCGCATGATGGCGCCGTGGGTCATGACGGCGCCCTTGGGTACGCCTGTCGTCCCGCCCGTCAGGCAGATGGAGCATACCGTATCCTTGGTGAGCTCTGCGGGTTCTGCCGGTTCGGCATCGGGATAGACAGTGGAAACCTTTTGTCCCGGCGCAGTCTGCGCCGTTTCCCGAAGAGCTTCGTCATAGAACAAACAGCTCACTTGGAACTTTTGGCACAGTGCAGACAGTGTATTGCCGTCCAGCGCCGCCGGCAGCATCACGCTGACATAGCCGCCCGTCACTATGGCAAGGTACAGCTCCATGGCCTCCACCGTGTTGGGGGAGAACACCGCAACCCTGTCCCCCTGCCGCAGTCCCAGCGCCCGGAGATGTCCCCGCCGCACTGCCACTCTTTCGCAAAGGTCACGGTATGTATAGCGGACGGTACCGTTGGACACCGCCGGTCGTTCGGCATACTGTGCGCACGCAAACGCCAGCAAACCGTTTACCGTCGGGATGTAGTGCAGAAGCTCTTTTTCCTCCTGGGTAAACATCGCATAGAAATACTCTTTTTGTTTTTGCAGCCTATCCATTTTCTCACACCTCAACAAACTGTTTTGTATTTTGACTGTTGTCCGGGCAGATCTCCTCGTACATTTCGCCCACGATTTGTCGGAACCGGGCAACCTCCGCCTGCATCGCTTCCGACGTGAATGTGCCGCATTGCAGCGGCATCGGTCTGCCGATCTTGATTTTCAGCTTCCCACGGGTGAAGGGCTTGTACACGCCGTTGATGGCCACGGGCAAGACCGGCACATTCGCCATTTTGGCCAGCAGGACAAAGCCCGGCTTGAATTGGTCGATGGTTTTCTCCTTGAGCGTCGTCCCCTCCGGGAACAATATAACGGAGCTTCCCTCCCGGATGCGGGCAACGCAGGTGTGCACCCAGTCGATGGATGCGGATTTTCGGTCAATCGGGATACAGCCGCACCCTCCGGATGCCAGCTTAATAAGCGGCTTTTCCAAAATGTCCTTGGCTACGATGGAGCATACATCCTGCTGCTCAAAGACATATCTCAAAATCAGCCCGTCGGACGAGGCCAAAAAATTATCCTTTGTCCGCTGGGTATGATTGCAGATAATGACGCAGGGCTCCTCCGCCATGTGCCGCAGTACGTTTTCATCCTCAAAAAGGATCTCCGGCTTGTAGCAGGCGTCCACGGCATTGGACAAAACAGAAAGCTTCCATTTACTTGTTTCCATTTTTCATCACCGTCATCAGGATAAAACGGCTTTATAAACTTTTGATAAACTTTTGTTAAATTAACACTTTGTTTATATTTGTGTGGTTTAATGGTGTAAATAGACGAGAGGTGACGTGGTATTATGTTCAATATCCTTGTGGTGGATGACGACAAAAAGATGAACGAAATCTACTGCTCCGTGCTGTCGTACAACGCTTTCCATCCCTTTCCCGCCTTTGACGGACAGCAGGCGCTGGATATCGTGGCGGAAAATCAGATAGATCTGGTGATCTCGGATATCATGATGCCGGGCATGGACGGGTATGCGCTGACCGAACAGCTCCGGGCGGATTATCCCGAAATGCCGATCCTCATGATCTCGGCAAAGGAAAAATTTGAGGACAAGCAAAGGGGTTTTATGATGGGGACAGACGACTACATGGTCAAACCCGTCAACCTGAACGAAATGATCCTGCGGATCAACGCGCTTCTGCGCAGGGCAAAGATCGTCCACGAACGCAAGCTTGTGGTGGGCGGCACCACCCTGAACTTCGACACCTACACCGTGTGCTTCGACGGGAAAGAGATCCTTGTGCCGCAAAAAGAATTTCTGGTGCTGTACAAGCTGATCTCCTACCCCTCGCAAACATTTACCCGCCGTCAGCTGATGGACGAATTTTGGGGATATGATACGGATTCCGAGGAGCGCACCGTTGATGTGCACATCAACCGCCTGCGCGAACGCATCAAGGACTGCAAGGACATCAAAATCGAAACCATCCGGGGACTCGGCTACAGAGGGGTGAAGCTATGAAACTGAAATCCAAAAAAATACAAAGAATATACAGGCAGGCACTTTTTCTCGTGTTCTTCACCTTTGGCACTTCGATCCTGCTTTTCCTTTTGATTCTGTTCTTAATTTTCCGAAACGGAATATTTGAGGAGAATTTCATCAGCGACAATACACGCCTGATCCTGGTCTGCTGTTTCATCTCCCTGCTGATCGTCAGCCAGGGCATCGCCTTGCTTTGGAGCAAGCGGATCATCAAGCCCGCCAACATCATCACGCAGGCGATCAACAACGTGGCGCAGGGCAACTTTGACGTGGAGATCGACACCTCCGATTTCAAGGATGAGCTGAAGGTCATGGGCGAGGACGTCAACAAAATGATTTGCGAGCTGAAAAGCATGGAGGTCATGCGGGAGGATTTTGTGTCCAATGTGTCCCACGAATTCCGCGCACCCCTGTCCGCCATTCAGGGGTACGTCACCCTCTTGAGCAGTCCCGTCCTCTCGGCATCGGAAAAGGAAGTATATTTCGACCTGTTGACCCAATCGACCCATCAGCTTTCCGACCTCGTAGACAATGTGCTCAAGCTGTCCCGCCTGGATTCGCAAAATATCATTCAGCAATCCGAAAAATTCCGCCTGGACGAGCAGATACGATGTGCCATCCTCCTGTATGAAAAGCAGTGGTCGGAAAAGAATCTGGAGCTGGAATTAGAGCTCCCGGTGTGTGCATACGTCGGCAACGAGAAAATGCTGAATCAAATCTGGGTCAACCTCATCGGCAACGCCGTCAAATTCACCGACAACGGCGGCAAGATCAGCGTCCGCATAGACACTTCCCCGGCAGACGCCGTCATCGTCACCATATCCGATACGGGAATCGGCATGAGCGACGACGTGCAAAAGCACATCTTTGAGCGGTTCTATCAGGGAGACACGTCCAGAAAATCCCACGGAAACGGATTGGGACTGGCCATCGTCAAAAAAATCGCAGACCTCATCGACTGCGAAATTTCCGTGGACAGCACGTTGGGCGTCGGCAGCACCTTCACGGTAACTTTGAAGCAATAAACATCCACCCGCCAAGCGGGTGGTTTTTCATATGCGGGCATAGCCCTCT
>JBJEQK010000014.1:0-4435 GCA_051881715.1 Acutalibacteraceae bacterium | reverse complement strand
GAATCTGCTGTTCCGTCAGGGCAAGATCGGCTTTTTGCAGATCGCCGAGCTGGCGGAAAAGGCTTCGTCTGCCGCCCCGAAAACCGATACATACACGGCAGAGGATATTCTGGAGACGGACGCACTCATGCGCCGTCTTGTCTATGAGAGCGTAAAGTGAGGTGTTTTTGTGTCTGCATTTTTCCAAACGGTGGCAGTCGGCTGGGGCAAGGTCTGGCCGGTGCTGTTTGCCATATTCTTTTTCGGAATTATCATTATGGTGCATGAGGGCGGACATTTCGCCTTCGCCAAGCTGTTCAAGGTGCGCGTCAACCAGTTTGCACTGGGTATGGGACCGTGCATTTGGAAAAAGCAAAAGGGCGAGACGGAGTATTCCCTGCGATTGTTCCCCATCGGCGGCTTCTGTGCCATGGAGGGGGAGGACGAGGACAGCGATGATGAACGCGCCTTTGTCAAGAAAAAGGTATGGCAGCGCATGATTATCGTTGCCGCCGGCGCCGTGATCAATATCTTGCTGGGATTTTTGATCGTGCTGGGGATGCTCACGCAGGAATCCCTGATCGGTACGCCGCAGATCAATTCTTTCTACGAAAACGCCTCCACACAGCAGACGGGTCTGCGGGAGGGGGACGTGATCCGGGAGATCAACGGCAGACGTGTGTTCTCCCAGTACGATTTAGGTTTTCTGCTGTCGAGAGATAAGGACGGCAGTGTGGATTTTGTCGTGCAGAGGGACGGCGAAAAGACCGCTGTCAACGGGGTAAAGTTTGATACCTACACCGCCGAGGACGGCACGGAAAGCATGGTCTATGACTTCATCATCGTGGGGGTCAAGCCCACCTTCGGCTCCGTGCTGAAATACGGCGTGGGTGAAACGGTGTCCATCGCCCGTATTATCTGGATCAGCCTGTTCGATATGCTCACGGGCACCTACGGCTTTAAGGAGCTGTCGGGACCCATCGGCACCGTGGGTATGATTGCCGAGGTGACCCAGTCTGCGACCAAAGCGGATCTGACGCCTATTTTGACCATCCTCGCCCTGATCACCATCAACATCGGCATTTTTAACCTCCTGCCGATCCCTGCGCTGGACGGCGGCAGATTGTTTTTCCTGCTCATCGAGGGTATCTTCCGCAAGCCCATCAAGCGCAAATATGAGGGCTGGATCCATGCGGTGGGTCTGGTGATCTTGCTCGGATTCATGGTTGCCGTTTCCTTCTCGGATATTTTGAAGCTGTCAAGGGGGGAGCTGTTTTGATGGAGCGCAGACGCAGCCGTGCCGTAAAGGTCGGCAATATCACCGTTGGCGGCGGAGCGCCGATCTCGGTGCAGTCCATGCTGAATATTCCCGCCCACAATGTGGAGGACAGCGTCCGTCAGGCGCTGGAATTGCAGGCGGCAGGGTGCCAAATTATCCGTGCCGCTGTGCCGGACATGGAAGCGGTGAAACTGATCGCCGCGCTGAAAGAGGCGTTGACCGTGCCGGTGGTCGCCGACATCCATTTTGACTACCGCCTTGCGCTGGAAAGCGTTGCGGCGGGTGTGGACAAAATTCGCATCAATCCCGGCAATATCGGCTCTGAGGATCGGGTGGAAGCGGTGGTCAAGGCTTGCCGCAGTCGGAATATTCCCATCCGCATCGGGGTCAATTCCGGCTCTTTGGAAAAGGATATCTTGGCGCAGTACGGCGGCGTTACGCCCGAGGGCATGGCGGAGAGCGTCATGCGCCATGTGCGCATTTTGGAAAAGCACGATTTTCAGGATATCGTGCTGTCCATCAAATCCTCTGACGTATACAAAATGATCGAAGCGTATAAGCTGGTCGCCGCGCAGTGCGACTACCCGCTGCATTTGGGCGTGACGGAAGCAGGTACATATAAGATGGGACTGCTCAAATCCGCTGTGGGCATCGGCGCTCTGCTCACGCAGGGCATCGGCGACACCATCCGTGTTTCCCTGACTGATGCGCCGCTCAAGGAGGTGGAGGCCGGATGGGATATCCTCAAGGCCATCGACCTCGCAGGGGACAGACCGAGACTCATTTCCTGCCCTACCTGCGGACGGACGAAGATCGACCTGATCTCTTTGGCGAACCGGGTGGAGGAACGTCTGCGGGACGTGCACAAAAATATCACGGTGGCCGTTATGGGCTGTGCCGTGAACGGACCGGGGGAAGCGTCCGCCGCCGATATCGGCATTGCCGGCGGAGACGGATGCGCCCTGCTTTTCAAAAAAGGCGAGATTCTTTACAAAGTTCCCGAAGATCAGGTGGTCGAAGCGCTGATGCGGGAGATCGAAAAAATGGAATAATCCAAAGTGAAGCACGATACCATAAAAACGGTACCGTGCTTCAGTTTTTTCAAAAGCCCTGCGAGGGAGGGTGGCGAGGCGTCAGCCTCGTCGGGAGGGTTACACCGCCGAATTTTGCTGTCTACTTGAGGCAGCATTTTGACCCCCTCAGTTTGCTTTCACAGACAGCGCCCCTCGTCGGGGGTTCCCCGGTGACCGGCACAAATTCCACATTTTTCCGTGAAGCGAAATTAATGCAACGACGCACAATCGGGGTGTGCGGATTGTGAAGCAAGGCGTGTGCCGCGATTTGTGCGGTGTTGCCTTAACTGAATATGCGCAAAGGCACGATACTACGCAAACAGTATCGTGCCTTTGATTTCAGCAATCGACCATGCCGGTTGGCTTACGCCAGCTGTGCCGAGATGTTCTGGAACTTGGTTCTGGCGGCGTCAATCTTCTGCTGCTGGGCGGGCGGTGTCTGGTACCAGCCGCGCTGCAGCATCTGGGTAAATACGTCGGACTGCATATTGTGTTCGTCCCGCAGGATGTTGAGCATATCGGCTTTCAGCTTTTCGTCCACGCATTCGTTGCCGGACGTGTTGTAATTCCCGGTGATCTGCTTTTGAGAAAAGAGCACATCATTCAGGATCTCCTGGTCATCCATGTTCTGTTTGACGGCGGTTTCGTTGGAAATCATGGCGTATCCTCCTTTACTGCAAGTGACCCATAAGGGTGTCGTAGTGCTGTTTGTGCTGGTTTGCGAGCTGATTGCAGACGTCGCGGATCTGCGGATCCTGCGCAAGGCCGGCATAGCTTTTGTACTTTTTGATCAGTACCTGTTCAAACTGGAGCTGATCCTCCAAAGCGGACAGTTCTTTTTCCGTGAGATTAGCCATTGCAATTCTCCTTTCCTTGGTTTACGGATAGTATGGGTGAAAAATGGGAGAATATACACAAAAGCACCTGCAAATTCGTTACGAACGTTATACAGCTATTGACAAGAATAGCCAAAAACGATATACTATATAAGTATCATTTTGCCTGTTGTGTTCACAGATACACAGAGCAAACTCTTAGGAGGGATTGTCCTTGCGTTTTTATTGTGAAAATCAAGATGCAGTCTTGCAGGAAGTCGGCTCATCCGAACAAGGTCTGAGCGCTTCCGAGGCGCAGAGCCGTCTGGAAAAGAACGGCAAAAACGAACTCAAAGCCGCCAAAGGCAAATCGCTGGTTCGCCGATTCTTGGAGCAGCTTGCCGACCCGATGATCATCATCCTGATCGTTGCTGCTGTGATCAGTGCCGCACTGGCAACGGTGGAGGGCAGCGGCGATTTCGTGGATGTCATCATCATCATGTTTGTTGTTCTGGTCAATGCGATTTTGGGCGTGTATCAGGAGAGCAAGGCGGAAAAAGCCATCGAAGCGCTGCAAAAAATGTCCGCCGCCACATCCAAGGTCATCCGTGACGGCAAGGTGCAGGTCGTCCACAGCGAGGATCTCGTTGTCGGCGATATTATCCTGCTTGAAGCGGGCGACGCGGTTCCTGCCGATGCACGTATTTTAGAGAGCGCCAGCCTCAAGGTCGAGGAAGCGGCGCTGACGGGCGAGTCTGTCCCGGTCACCAAGTTTATCGACATCATCAACCTCAAGGACGGGGAAAAGGATGTTCCCCTGGGCGACCGCAAGAATATGCTCTACATGGGCGGCACGGTCGTTTACGGCAGAGGCACGGCAGTGGTCACAGCCACCGGCATGGACACCGAGATGGGCAAGATCGCCGATGCGCTGCAAAATGCCGAGGAGGGCGAAACCCCCCTGCAGATCAAGCTCAACCAGCTGTCCAAGATTTTGACATGGCTGATTTTGGGCATTTGCGTCATCGTATTCGCCGTACAGATGCTCACGGCAGAGACACGCAATTTGGAAATCGTTCTCGATTCGTTCATGATTGCTGTTTCCTTGGCCGTGGCCGCCATCCCCGAGGGACTTGCGGCAGTCGTTACGGTGGTTCTGTCCATCGGCGTGACCAATATGTCCAAGCGTAACGCCATCATTCGCCGCCTGACTGCGGTGGAAACCCTCGGCTGTGCGCAGATCATCTGCTCGGACAAGACCGGCACCCTCACCCAGAACAAGATGACCG
>JBJEQK010000013.1:0-4460 GCA_051881715.1 Acutalibacteraceae bacterium | reverse complement strand
CCTTCGATACCGGCTTTTTATCGGAAGCCTGCAAACGCTGTGACATTCCCTATCACTACACTTCTTTGGACACAGTCCCCTTCTGCCGCAGTATGTACAAGGGACTGAAGAACTATAAGCTGGACACGGTTGCCGAGCATTTAAAACTGCCGAAGTTCAATCACCACAGAGCCTGCGACGATGCACGAGCGCTTGCGGATATTTTTTTGCATCTGCTCAAGGATGCGCAGGAAACACTGGACATTTCCAATATCGGACAGATCAACAATTCTCTGGTTGGCGGCGACGTCAAGACGCTGCCGAGTTACCATATCATTCTTTTGGCAAAAAATTTGGTGGGGCTGAAAAATCTGTATCAGCTTATCACCATGTCCAATTTGGAGTTTTTCCGAAAGCATCCCAGAATCCCCAAAAGCCGCTTGATGGAGCATCGGGAGGGACTGATTATCGGCAGTGCCTGTGAGGCAGGACAGCTGTATCGCGCGATTCTGGATGGAAAGAGCCGGGACGAACTGCTGGACATTGCTTCTTTCTATGACTATTTGGAAATCCAGCCCAACGGAAATAACCGCTTTATGATCGAGTCTGACCGTGCGGAGCACGCAGGAATCAAGAGTGACGCAGATCTTGAAAACATCAACCGACTGATTATCGGTCTCGGCGACGAGCTGGGCAAAATGACAGTGGCCACGGGAGACGTCCACTTCATGAACAAAGAGGACGACATTTTCCGTGCGATCATCATGGCGGGTCAGGGATTTCAGGATGCGGACAAGCAGGCGCCATTGTACTACCGCACCACAGAGGAGATGCTTGCAGAGTTTTCCTATCTGGGCGAGGAGACCGCCTATCAGGTCGTGGTGGAGAACCCGAACCATATCGCCGATCTGGTCGAGGTGTTTGAACCGATTCCCCAAGGGTCATTTCCGCCGCACATCGACGGTTCCGATGAGGAGCTGACGCGCCTTTGCTGGGAAAAGGTGCACCGTGTATATGGCGAAGATACGCCGCAGTATGTTGCGGAACGCTTGGAAAAGGAACTGCGTTCCATCATCAAAAACGGATTCGCTGTTTTGTACATCATTGCCCAGAAGCTGGTCAAAAATTCCGAGGATCACGGCTACTATGTCGGTTCCCGTGGTTCAGTCGGCTCCTCCTTCGTTGCCTTTGCAGCGGGTATTTCGGAGGTCAATCCCCTCTACCCCCACTATGTCTGTCCCCAGTGCAAACACAGCGAGTTTATTTTTGACGGCTCCTATCAGTCCGGGTTCGATATGCCGCCCAAAAACTGTCCCCATTGCGGCGTTCCCATGTCCCGTGACGGGCACAACATTCCCTTTGAAACATTCCTCGGTTTCGACGGCGATAAATCTCCCGATATCGACTTGAATTTCTCCGGCGAATATCAGTCGAGAGCGCATAAGTATACAGAGGAGCTGTTCGGTATCTCTCACGTTTTCAAGGCCGGCACCATCGGCACGCTGGCGGAAAAGACGGCATACGGATTTGTACGAAAATACTTGGAACAGCGCGGCATGGAGCTCCCAAACGCAGAGATTGAACGGTTAAAGTTTGGATGTATGGGTGTCAAACGAACCACCGGTCAGCATCCCGGCGGCATGGTCGTCGTTCCGGGAAACAAGGTGGCCGAGGACTTTACGCCCATTCAGCACCCGGCGGATGACGCCGACAAAGGCACACGCACAACGCATTTTGACTTCCATGCCCTGCACGACACGATTTTGAAGCTGGACAATCTGGGGCACGATGTGCCGACGATCTACAAGTATCTGGAGGACGCCACAGGTATATCCGTGATGGACGTGGATGTGTGCGACCCTATACTGTATAAGCTGTTTGAAAGTCCCGAACCTTTAGGCGTTACAGCCGAGGACATTGAGTGCGAGACGGGTACCCTTTCTATTCCCGAAATGGGTACACCCTTTGTACGGCAGATGTTTATGGACGCAAAACCCAAAAAGTTTTCTGACCTATTGCAGATTTCCGGTCTGTCCCACGGCACGGACGTTTGGCTGGGCAATGCGCAGGATCTGATCAAGTCCGGCACCTGTACCATTTCCAACGTCATCGGTACGCGTGACAGCATCATGACCTACCTGATTCAAAAAGGCGTTCCGAATTTGACTGCCTTCAAGATCATGGAAATTGTGCGTAAAGGCAAGGCGAAAAAGCTGCTGACTGCCGACCACATCAAAGCCATGAAAGATGCGGGCGTTGAGGATTGGTATATTGACTCCTGCATGAAAATCAAGTATATGTTCCCCAAGGCGCATGCGGCGGCTTATGTTATCGCAGCCATGCGTCTGGCGTGGTACAAGGTGTACAAGCCTGTGGAGTATTACGCCACATACATGACTGTCCGCGGCGAGGATTTGGACACGAAGGCGATTATGGAGGGCAGACAGGCTGTCAAACGCCGCATGGCAGAAATCAAGGCGAAGGGCAAGGATGCCACCGCCAAGGAGGAAGGTACCTACACTTCCCTGCAAGTTATCAATGAGGCCATGGCACGGGGCGTGCAGTTTTTACCTATTGACATTTATAAATCCCACGCGACGACCTATCTGCTCGAGGACGGCAAAATTCGTCTCCCCTTCTCTGCACTCAGCGGCGCAGGCGGTGTTGCGGCACAGTCTCTGATGGATGCGCGGGAGGACGGCAAGGGCAAGTATATCTCCATGGAAGATTTGCAGGCTCGTGCCAATGTCTCCAAGAGTGTGATTACCGCATTGGAGGAAGTGGGAGCCCTGCAAGCACTGCCCAAAACCACCCAGATCAGCCTTTTTGATTTTTAGTATTGTAATTTACTGGAAGATCGTGTATAATATTTCTATCTTTTTTTGGGAGGAACTGCTATGAAGAAATCGACCAAGGCCATGATCGGCGCAGCAGTCGGCTCTCTCGCTGTTGCGAATGTGGTGCACGCCGCAATGTACAAGCCTGAGAAGATCGAATATGGCAGGAAACAGGAAGAGTCTGTCGATGTGGAACGTGCCGCAAAGCATCTGTCGCAGGCGATCCAGTGTCCGACTGTTTCCAATCCCGACCCGTCCAAGACGGACTGGTCTGCGTTTGAACAATTTCACGCATTTTTGGATGAGGCATACCCGCTGATCACCGAAAAGCTGCAAAAGGAAAAGGTCGGCGAGGCAAGTCTGATCTATCTGTGGAAGGGCAAGGATCCTTCCCTAAAGCCCATTGCACTGCTTTCCCATCAGGACGTTGTACCCGTGACGGCAGGCACGGAAAACGACTGGGAGCATCCGGCGTTCGACGGTGTGATCGACGGCGGCTATGTCTGGGGACGCGGTGCGCTGGATATGAAAAACCACCTGATCGCCGTTATGGAAGCCGTAGAGACATTGCTGGAAGAAGGGTTTGAGCCGGAACGTGATGTGTATCTGCTGTTCGGTCACGACGAAGAAGTCGTTGCTTCGGAGTACGGCGGTGCCAAGACCATCATGGAGACTCTGAAGAGCCGAGGCATCGAGCTGGACAGCGTTCTCGATGAGGGCGGCGCAATTCTCCCTGTCCATATTAAAGGAATTTTGGACGGCAGAATGTGCGGTATCGGAATCGCTGAAAAAGGATACTGTGACATTGAGATCTCTCTCAATCATAAGGGCGGACACTCCTCCTCCCCGCCCATTCATTCGGGTCTTGGCTACATGGCGGATGTCATCAAGGATTTGGAAAGCCACCAGTTTGATTACCATATCGAACCCTTTATGGCAGATATTTTTGAAAAGATCGGTCGCCGTGTCAGTTTCCCCGCCCGTCTTTTGACTTGCAATATCCCTGCATTGATGCCCTTGATCAATCAGGTCGTCAAGCATATTCCGCAGGCCGCCAGCATGACCCATACCACCACTGCGGTCACGCAGGCGCAAGGCAGTCCTGCTCCTAATGTTCTCCCGCAGACTCCGAAAATTACGGTCAATTTCCGTCAGATGCCCGGCACGACCACAGAGGATGTGGTCAAGCATATCAAGCGTGTTGTGCGCAACAAGAACATCAACGTCAATGTCATCCGTACCAAGGAAGCCTCCAAGTTCTCTCCCACAGATACCCGTGCATTCAAGGTGATCGAGGAACTGTGTATGCAGGAGGATGATCAAAGCATCGTAGCGCCGTATCTCGTCATGGGCGGCACAGATGCTTGCTTCTATGAGCCGATCTGCGACAATATTTACCGTTTTTCACCCTTCATGGTGTCCGTGGATCTGCTGATGTGCACCCACGCAACCAACGAGCGTATCCCTGTGGAAACACTCGGTCAAGGCGTTGCTTTCTTTAAATCCTATATTCGCCGCCTGTCCTGACGTCTGTTTTTCCATCCGCCGATCGTGTTTCGGTCGGCGGATATTTTTGTGCCCGGAAATATAATTTTGGTTCATCACGGATTTTTGTGGGATTAAAAGTTTCGGTCAAGCCTTTTT
>JBJEQK010000012.1:0-4477 GCA_051881715.1 Acutalibacteraceae bacterium | reverse complement strand
TATACGCCTATCGGGCGAAGAAAACGGCGTCTTCATCGAAATGCGACAGCCCCTTCGTATTATGCGGCTCAAAAATCTAAGCCGTTTTCATCAAAGTCAAAGACTGTTTGCATCGCGATCTCCACACCTTTGGCAATCGTTTCAGGCACCAGATTGTCTGCTGTGTCCAAGCGCGTGTGGTAGTAGCGCGCCGGTGCCGGATCCATGGCGACGAAACTGGCGGCGGCAACACCGGCTTGCGATGCAGCGGCGGCATCGGTGGAGCCGAGGGGGATCGCTGTCATAGGTACATCTTCGCCGCATTTTGCGGCGGCTCTCTGTACCATCTTGCAGGCACGTTTGTCGTTTTGAACCAGACCGTTCATATCCTTGTCGTAAATGAACATATACTCCGCATCACGCACACAGTCGAAACCGACAAAAACGGTTTCCACATCATCATCCACAAGTTCGGGATGGTTTGCGAAAAAGGCTTTGGCACCGCGCAGTCCGCATTCCTCACCGCCGGTCAAAAGGGCAACAACCTCGGTGTTTTCAAAGCGGATATCGTTATCGGAAAGAAGCTTCATCACAGAGTTGGCAACGTAGCATCCGCTCAGGTTGTCGTTGGCACCGTCCACATACTTTTTGCTGTTTGTAAAAGCAAAAAGAGCCGCGAACGCAGGAACAAACGCCAGCTGACCGAGCGCCATTTTCTTTTTGAGCTTTTCATTTTTGCTTCGCAGAGAAACGAGGGTAGAGGCAACGTCGTATGCCAAACCTGCCACGGCATAGCCTGCGACAGAAAGAACGCCTTTGGAACCGAGCTTGTAGGTATATGTCCATTCGGGCGCAGAGTCGGAGTGACCGGACAGGATGATGCGCCGCTTCGTTTCGCCGGAAGCCTTACGCACAGCGATCACATTGCCGGACTCCTTCTTGGGAAACAGAGGATCGAGCATCTGTTTGTACAGGGCGAATTCGCCCACAAGACTGCCGACAGCCGCACCGATCATCGGCAGGGATGCCGCACTGCGCTTGTCTTTCCTTTTTGCGGCGGCAAGATTCACCGCTGTGGAGCCCAAAAGCAGTCCACCTGCAATGGGAACAAAGGACATGAATGCATCGGGATGCGCGTCAAAGGTTTCGCGCCGAACATCATCCGTATAATTTTTAAGAGTGTCTTCCATGTATTTTTGGGCATTCTTTTCTCCCTCACTGCCGCAGGCGCGTGGTCCGAATTCGCCGCAGATGTGCGCAATGCTATCTGCCGCAAAGTCGGCACAGGCTTTGATCTGCTCGGAAGAGTTTGTGATGATCTTTCTGAAATCCATTTTGTTCTCCTTTGTTCCGATGTAATTTGCGAATAGTATAGAACATTCTTCCATAAAAGTCAATCTTTGTGGGAATTGTAAAGTCGGATTTACAAAATTTTTTTGCATTTTCGCAAGATGTCACCTTGCCTTGCTTGTAAAAGAGTGAAAATCATGTTACTCTATAGAAAAAGACTATAGGAGGTATTGTATGCGTTTTTCGGAGAAAATCACGCAGCTGCGTAAATCAAAGGGTCTTACACAGGAAGCCTTGGCGGAAGCAATCGGCGTTTCCCGTCAATCGGTCTGCAAATGGGAATCCGGCAGTGCCATGCCCGATCCAGATAAAATCCTTGCTTTGAGCGCTTTTTTCGGTATATCCACAGACGCTCTGCTCAAGGAAGAAACGCAGGATCCCGTATCGTTTGCACCGCAGCAGACACAGCCGCAGGATGAAATCAAGGCTTCTTTGGAAACGGAACCTGTGCGCAAAAAACGTCCCCTCAAGCGAATCATTGCGGCGGTGGTGGCCTTTGCGGTGCTTGTGACAGCTATTGCACTGCCTTTGCAGTTCGGCGGCTACAGGGAGCTTTGGTGGAAGCTTTGCGGCGGAAAGATCGAGTACCCTTATGTACTGGTGCACGGTTTGGGCGGATTTGGCGAAAGCGAAGACGGAAGCGTTTCCTATTGGGGCGCAACGACCGGGAGCTTGCCGGAATATCTGCGCAGGGAAGGGTATACCGTATGCGCGCCGTCCATCGGACCGTATTCCAGCACGTGGGATCGTGTGTGTGAGCTGTATGCACAGCTGACCGGCACAACGGTGGACTACGGGCAGGCTCATGCGCAGGCACATGGACACGCCCGATTTGGCAGGACTTACACCGAAGCATTGATCCCGAACTGGGGCGACAAAATGAATGGGGGACAGCGTGTGCGCATCCACCTGATCGGACACAGCTTCGGGGGTGCGACGGTGCGTATGCTGACTTCCATGCTTGCAAACGGGAATGATGATGAAATGAAAGCAACCGGCAAAGAAACCTCTCCTTTGTTTACCGGCGGAAAAAAAGATTGGGTTTTCAGTGTAACAACGCTGTGCGCACCGCACAACGGCTCACAGCTCACCTGCATTGTGGACGAGATCGGCAATATTGCCGGGATCAGCGATACAACACAGCTGCTGGTCAATCTGATGTTTAAGCTTGCTAAGCAGACGAATTCTGCCTTCGGCACAACGGATCTGATGCTGGATCAGTTCGGTGTGCGCAACCCCGGCAGCGGAGAAGATGATATAACGCAGGCACTGCACGAGGTGGAGAGCATGGGAAAGGATCATGCGATCTATGATCTGTCTCCCGATGGCGCCGCAGAGCTGAACCGGCAGATCGAGACGGTCAAGGGCGTCTACTACTTTTCCTACGCCTATTCCACAGTTTCGGACGGTTCACTGCTCGGCGGCAAAGTTCCGCTTTTGACCACGCTTCCGGTTCTCATGCCCACGGCGCTGGCGATGGGCTCCTACCGTGGGACAACGAGCGGCGGAATTGTTATTGACGACAGCTGGCTGGACAATGACGGCTTGGTCAGCGTCGTATCGGCACAGTATCCCACGGGGGAAGCACACAAGGATTTGGATGTGGAAAATGTGGAGAAGGGCGTTTGGAACGTTGCACCGACCGCAGAGGGCGACCATGGAACAGTGGTCGGCGTGAATGCGGACGGGGAAAAGACACGCTTGTTCTACGACACATTGTTTGAAATGGTTGCCTCGCTGAAAAGATAGTCGGCGAAATCGACAGCTTTAGACACTTTATCGAGAACTGTACTTGCTTTTTTGCAAATAAAGGTGTAAACTTTGTTTTGAAATTTTTCAAAAGGAAGTCTTACACCATGCAAACTTTGCTTGCCATTTCCGTGACGCTCGCCGCAGGACTTCTGATGTCCCGCCTGACGAAGCGTCTGAATCTGCCGTCTGTCACGGCATATCTGGTTGCCGGTATGCTCATCGGTCCCTACTGCCTGGGAAGACTCGGTGTTGCGGGGCTGGGGTTCCCGACGATCGACGATGTGAAATCGCTGGGTATTCTCTCGGACGTTGCTCTCGGGTTTATTGCCTTTGCTATCGGCAATGAGTTCAGACTTTCCGAGCTTAAAAAAACAGGGAAACAGGCAACGGTGATTGCGATCATTCAGGCTGTGACTGCAACTGTTTTTGTGGATGCGGCACTCATCGGTCTGCATTTTCTCCTCGGCGACAAGTTGCCAATTCCCATGGCACTGCTTCTCGGCGCGATCGCCACAGCGACGGCACCTGCGGCCACGCTGATGGTTGTGCGTCAGTATAAAGCGGACGGACCGTTGACACGGCTTCTGCTGCCCATTGTGGCGTTGGATGATGCAGTGGGACTTGTGGTGTTTTCGGTTTCTTTTGGCATTGCAAAAGCTATGCTTCAGGGCAAATTTGATCTGATCTCCATTCTGGTGGATCCGGTTCTGGAAATCGTGCTTTCCTTGCTGCTCGGTCTTGTGATGGGGCTGCTGTTCTCTGCGGCGGAGAAATTCTTTGACTCCAACAGCAAGCGTCTGAGCATGTCCATTACCTTTGTGATCATGACCGTGGCACTTTCCAAAATGGAGTTTCAAATCGGAAGAGTGCATTTGGGCTTTTCCACGCTGCTGGTGTGCATGATGCTCGCCACGGTGTTCTGCAATATCTGCGACTTTTCCGAGGAAATCATGGGCAGAGTGGACAAATGGACGGCGCCGCTGTTTGTACTCTTTTTCGCCTTGAGCGGTGCAGAGTTGGAGCTGGGCGTGTTCAAGGACTGGACGATCATCGGCATCGGTCTTGTGTACATCCTGTTCCGTTCGGCGGGCAAATATCTCGGCGCTTACGGCAGTGCAAAGCTGATGCGCTGCAACAAGGAAGTGTGTACTCATCTGGGCATCACGCTGCTGCCCCAAGCCGGAGTAGCGCTGGGAATGTCGGTTACGGTGCAGGCGCTGGGAGAGACCGGTGTGTTGGTCAGAAATATCGTTTTGTTCGGCGTTTTGATCTATGAGCTGGTAGGTCCGCTGCTGACGAAGTGGTCGCTGACCCAAGCCGGAGAGATTCAGCCCAAGCCCATCGAAAAAACAAGAGCGGCAAAGGTCGCCGCAAATGTAAAGTAATTTGCTTTACA
>JBJEQK010000011.1:0-4572 GCA_051881715.1 Acutalibacteraceae bacterium | reverse complement strand
CCGGCCACCTGCACCGAAACCGGTCTGACGGACGGCGTGAAGTGCTCCGTCTGCGGCGAGATCCTTGTTGCACAGGAAGAGATTCCTGCAAAGGGTCACGCTTGGGGCGACTGGACGGAAGACGGCGACGTACACACCCGTGCTTGCGCGAACTGTAACGAAACCGAGTCCGAAGGACATAAATGGGTAGAGACCGACCGCAAGGATGCAACCACTACCGAGGACGGCTATGTCAAGTACAGCTGCTCTGAGTGCTCCGCTGAGAACGAGGTGATCCTTCCTGCCATCACTGCCGATGTCCTTTGGGCCGGCTACGAAGAGCAGGCTGCCGAGATCGGCGTTGACGGTGAAGCCAACATCATCTACGTTGTTGCGAAGCCCGGCGCTGCAAAGATCCAGATTCGTGACTCCAAGGGCGGCACGTTGACCTACACGAGAGATCATGCTTCCGTCAACGATATCACGGACTTCACTTATGCAGATGCTGCTTGCGAACTGTGGACTATCGAAAGAGCCAACCTGTTTGGCGGTGTGTATGTTGCTGTTGCGAAGTACAACAACATCACCGGCATCAATGCTATCCCCGCAGAGCTTGGCGCAACGTTTACTGTGGACGAAACTGTCTATGACACCACTGTTTACAGTGCGAAGATCGACGTGATTGATCCTGAGCTTGGCTACATCGTCTTTGACGGCAGAACCGCCCAGACCATCACTGTCGTGACCGGCGTGGATGTCCAGAAGGTACAGCTCGTCTCTGCTGACGGCTCTACCATGACCTACACCTCCAGAAACGCTGTCGTTACCAGCGACACCGTGGATGGCAAGGAAGTCCTTGTCTGGACCATCACCAGACTGTTCGGCAACAACACAACGTATAACTTCAGCATTAACACCCGTTCCGCTCTGGGTCTTGCGGACAGCGGCGTGAAGCTCAGCTTCAAGGTCGCTCCTGCTGCTCCCAAGGGTCAGGACATCGTTTCTGCGACGGCTGAGTCCACCGAGGCGGGCAAGGCAGTATTTACTGTCGTGACCACAGCGGATGCAAGCAAGGTTAAGTTCACCAACACCGTAGACAACGGAACCATCACCATCGGCAAGACCGACGGCAGAGCTGTCGTGACTGACAACGGTGACGGCACCATGACTTGGGTTGTGACCATCAACCACATTGCCGGTGACTTCACCTACAATGCGCAGGCGTTCGTTTACAGCCCGCTGACCGGCAGCAGATATTCTGCACCGATTGCCATCAGCCTGACTGTTGCGTAATTTCCCCTAATCTTTGATCCCGTCCGCCGGGTTGTAAAAAGGCGGACAGCACGAGCCGCAGGGTTTACCCTGCGGCTCAAGCTTTTTTGAGGATGGTGCCTGCTTTTAGATTTGGTTAATCATGAATTTTGGGGGATTAAAAGTTTGGTACATCACGGATTTTTGGGTTCATCACGGATTTTTGTTGGATTAAAAGTTTCGGTCAAGCCTTTTTAAAGGCTTGCGGATTCCAAAGGCGGCGCCTTTGGTCGCCGACCGCAGTCGGCGAAATCTTGGGCAATATCGCACAAATTGCGGCGCACGCCGTGCTTGAATCTTATTCCGTCAGCTTACACAAAAATCCCTTGACTTGCGTCAGCAAGTCGTCGGTCTTTCTGTGCAACCTGACAAAAAACTTACTTCGCAATCCGCACACCCCAATTGTGCGGTGTTGCCCTGACAACAGAAAAGCGCAGGAGGGGAACCCTCGTCGGGGATTCCCCGGTGGAAAGCACAAATCCTGCAATTTTTCATGAGCACATTTTGTACCATGGCGTTGCATCGAAGGTGTATTTGTTAGATTGTACGCCGCTGTCAAAATGTGACAAAATAAAATAATTGCAAAGTTTCTAAAAAGCACTTTACAAATGAATTTTGTCATGATAGAATGAACTTTGCCTTGAGCGCAATTTTTGAATTAGATTGGGATTGGATAGAATGAAGAGTGAGAAAATGCTGCATTTCTGCGAAGTTGCAGTATTGATTTTGATAATGGCTTGTGTGGTATGGGGTGTTCAAATTGCAAACAAAGAATATCCTTCACAGGATGTGCCTATATATACATCGGATTCTGTTGCGTCGCAGTCGGAAACGCAGACGGAAGCCGCAACAGAGACGACGACGGAGTGGCTGCCGCAGATCCAATATGACGACTATGTGTCCAGTGAAATCTCCCCGGAAAACTTCCATTCCACGGTCGTCCTCGGCAATTCTCAGGCGCAGGCATTGTCCAACTATGGTTTAATGAAGAATGCGGACTTTGTGACAAAGGTGGGGCTTTCGATCAACAAGGTGTTGTCCTCGGACAGCGGAGACGCACCGATTCAGAAATTATATGGTAAAAGTTACCAAAAAGCAGTCTTTATTTTTGGTGAAAATGAACTGGGATGGCCTTATCCGCAGAACTTCATCTCCGAGTACAAGAAAGTGATCGCCAAGGTGCGGGATCTGAATCCCGGCGTGCAGATTTACTGCCAAGGAATTTTCCCGGTCAGTGCGGAGTATTCCGCCAAGAGCAAGACCGGCATCACCAACGAGAATGTGGTGGTGTTCAATGAACTGCTCAAAAAAATGTGCGAGGAGATCGACGCCAAGTTTATGCCGCCCTCCGAAGCATTTAAAGACGCTACAGGCGCATTGCCCGAGGGTGCGGCTACGGACGGCGTGCACTTCAACTATGATTACTGCAAGATCTGGGCGGGCGACCTGTCGACATATTTGCAGGATGACGGAGAACCCAATACAACGGTGGAGGGATAAACGTATGAAAAAAATTGTGCTTTGTTTGCTTTTGGTCGGACTGTGTTTGTTCGCAGGGTGCAGCAATTCGCCCTCTGCCGACACACAGGACCCAACCAACGCCGCATTGACGCCGGTGACGTGCGCCTCGGAATGGGTGGACGTACTTGCCGCGACAGTGCCCTTTGAGGATCAGATGACTGTTGTAGACGGCAGTACCGCCATGGCACGCTACGGCGTGGATGAAGCGTACGATGGGGACTGCGCCATGTATATCAGCAGTATGGCGACGCCTGAGGAAATCGCTGTTTTCGGAACCGGCGATGGTTTTGACGCCCAGTATTTCATCGACCTTGCCGCAGAATATCTCGCCGTGCAGAAGGACTCCTATGCGGACTATGCCCCGGATCAGGTGCCGAAGCTGGACACGGCTGTGGTGCGTACCTGCGGCGAATATGTGATCGTCTGCGTCAGTGCGGACAATGAAAAAGCGGCGTCTGTGGTGGACGCCTACATCGGAAAGTAAGGGCTGTTATGACGCTTACACAGAAAAGCACAGCCGTGCGGACGGTGACAGCCTGCATTTTTTGTGTGCTGTTGTGCGGGATGCTTCTTTTGTTTGTATTACTGCCGGACAACACCTTTTCCGAGACGGAGAAACGGGTGCTCGCCGATTTCCCGAAGCTGTCGCTCTCCTCAGTTGCGGACGGCTCCTTTGAAAAATCGCTGGAAACCTATGTGCAGGATCAAATGCCCTTTCGCAATTTCTGGGTCGGACTGGGCTCCTATTTCAATTTTGCCCTCGGGCAAAACGGCACGGA
This sequence comes from Acutalibacteraceae bacterium, assembly GCA_051881715.1. GTDB lineage: Bacteria > Bacillota > Clostridia > Oscillospirales > Acutalibacteraceae > UBA1425. The sequence goes on along the minus strand of JBJEQK010000011.1, from coordinate 982 downwards.
CGGGGTGTATGCCGCCGAGGACGGCTATCTGATCAACACGCCCGCCAAGCAGAACGACCGCAACCTGCAAAGCAACCTGAAGTATCTGAAGAGCTTTGCGCAGAAAGTGCAGATCCCATCCTACCTGATGCCGGTACCCGAGACAGGGTATATTTTGGAAGATAAGCTGCCGCCGCGCCACAAAATGTACAATGATGACGCAGTATTTGCCGCCGTGTCGGAAAAGACGGACGGCGTCTATACCGTGGTGGATCTGCGTGCATTATTCAAAGCAAATGCCGCAGACAAACAGCTGTATTACAAGACCGATCATCACTGGACATCGGACGGCGCATTTTTGGCGGCCAATGCCTTTTTGCGTGCAGCAGGAAAATCGACACTGAACGAGTCGGACTTTACCGTGGAACGCTGTTCCGGCTTTTTCGGCACGACATATTCCAAGGCGGCGCTGTGGAAAAAGCTGCCGGACGTCATGGAGCTTTGGCACATCCCGGACGCCAAAGTACATACGGTGGTTTCGGATCTCGGCAAGGGTGTTGCGGCACAGGCGGACGATGTATTTTTCCGCGAGCATTTGCAGGCCTACGATATGTACCCGACCTACCTTAACGGAAACCACAGTCTGACCCATATCGTCAATCCTCAAGCGCCGGAAGGGGTACTGCTGCTGTTGAAGGATTCCTTCGGCAACACGCTGGCCACTGAGCTTGCCGCCGCCTATCGGGAGATCGTGATGGTGGATATGCGCTATTACCGCACCGAGGCGGCCTCCGATCTTGTGGCGCAATACGGCGTCGATACGCTTTTGGTCAATTACAGCACAGACAGCCTTGTCAATGACACCAATATTCTGTTTCTGAAATAAAAAATCCCGCTGTTCCGTCAGGCACAGCGGGATTTTGGCATTTTTCGGTTCATCACGAATTATTGTGGGATTAAAAGTTTCGCGCAAGCCTTTTTAAAGGCTTGCGCAGACTGTCGA
>JBJEQK010000010.1:0-57096 GCA_051881715.1 Acutalibacteraceae bacterium | reverse complement strand
TCTCTCAATCCCCGCCGTTCGATCTTCATCCCACAAAAATCCGTGATGAACCTATAAATTTGCATACATTACCCCTCCGTCTGTGAAATAATACCACAATTCGACAAACTTTTCAATATGATTGTCGAAAAAATTCACAGAAAAGAGGGGTCATTCTCAGATTGTTTCTAAATTTGCATTCAGAACGACGGTTCCGTGTACGGGCATCGTGGTTTCCCGATCGGCACAGCGCAGGGTCACGCAGTCATTGTCGCCGGAAATCTCGGCTTTGCAGAGCGTACCGTTGTCCCAATAGATGGAAACGGTCAGTCCGCCCTTGGCACGCAGCCCGGTCACACTGCCGCAGCTCCATGCATCGGGCAGTGCGGGGAGGAGATATACCTTCCCGTCCAGACTTTGCAGCAGCATTTCCGCAATGCCGCTGGTTGCACCGAAATTGCCGTCGATCTGGAAAGGGGGATGGGCGTCAAAAAGATTGGCATAGGTGCCGCCGCCCCGTGTGTACTGGACGTTTTCCTCGTCCACATAGCGAAGCTGTGTGTTCAGCAGGCGGAGGGCACGGTTGCCGTCGCGCAGTCTTGCCCAGAAGTTGATCTTCCACCCGAGACTCCAGCCCGTGCCGTCGTCGCCGCGGGTTTCCAGCGTTTTGCGGCAGGCATCCGCCAGCGCAGGCGTTTTCTCTGCGGAGATCAGGTTTGCGGGATGCAGGGCATATAGGTGGGAGACGTGACGGTGATGGATATCCTCCTCGGTTTCCTCTTTGTACCATTCCAGCAGTCTGCCGTCTTTTCCTGTGCGCAAGGGGAACAGGCGAGGCAGAACATCACGGATTCTGCCCAGCAGAGCATCTTCCACGCCGAGAATCTCACAGGCGCAGGCAGTATTTTGCAGCACTTCACGGCAAATGCTCATGGTCATGGTCGTTGTCTGCGAAACCGCATATTCCGAATCGCCGAGGACATACAGGTTCTCCGGGGATGTGGACGGTGCACAAACGAGACTGCCGTCCGGCGCTTCGGTGAGTATGGAGAGATAGAACTCAGCACAGCCCTTCAGAACCGGCAAAGCCGTGTTCCGCAGGAAATCCTTGTCCATGGTGTATTCGTACTGCTCGAAAAGGTGGCGGGACATCCAGCCGGCGCCGTTGTACCAGAAAGACCAGCTGGGGTTACCCGTGGTCGGGACGCACATTCTCCAGATGTCGCTGTTGTGGTGGCAGGTAAAGCCCTCTGCGTCGTAGTACTCCTGCGCCACACGTCTGCCTGCCACGGAAAGATCCTGCATCATATGTACCAGCGGTTCGTTCAACTCCGCCATGTTGCACATCAGCACCGGCCAGTAGTTCATTTCCGTGTTGATATTCACCGTGTAGTTGGATGCCCAAGGCGCACGCAGACGGTGGTTCCAGATTCCCTGCAGGTTCATCGCCTGAGAGCCGGGACGGGATGCGCTGATGGCGAGGTAGCGTCCGTAGTTGAACAGCAGGGTATACAGACCCGGGTCATTGGTGCCAGTGCCGAACGCATTCAGCCGCTCGTTGGTCGGTACATTTTCCATGCCGGCGGAGCCGATATCGAGACACACACGCTTATAGACCGCCTGATGCTCTGCGATATGCTCCTGCAAAAGGGCATCATAGGGCACAGCAAGTGCTTCGTCGATGCGCTGTAAAACAACTTCCTTGTAGGGTTTGCCCTGCAAAACAGGATGCTTGTCAAATCCGTTGAAGGAATCCTCCGCCGCCAGAACGATCATCGTGTCGGTGCAGTCCTCCAAAGAGATCACACAGCCCTCATAGTGGACTTTGCCGTCCGCTTTCACCTTGACGGCCGTGCGGAAAAACATCCCCTGTTTGGCAGGGTCGTCGCTCTGTGGGAGGAAAGCGGTTCGGTACGGGTGCATCCCACCGGGTGCCTGCCCGTCCAGAATCAGACAGTTCTGCTGGGTATAGGCGTGGTGGTCGAGCATACTTTGTAGCATGATCTGGCAGTCAATAGGCTCCTCACAGCGAATGCGTCCGACCAGCACATGGCGGCTGTAGGAAATGAACCACTCTTCGCTGTAGTCTGCGCCGTCCCGCTGATATTTTACGGTTTGTACCGCAGTGGACAGGTCGAGGGTGCGGCTGTATGCACACACCTTGGCAGGACCGCAGACAGGATCGCGCAGGATAAGATCGCCCAAAGGCAGATAGCTTTCGCTGTCGTAGCCCTGCATATCGGCAATCAAACGCTCTGTGACGGCAGGGATTTGACCGTCTGTGAAAACCTGCTTGCGCACCGTCTCAAAAGCGGCTTTGGCTCTGGGGTTTTCCTCATAATGCGGATAGCCGGACCACAGCGTGTCCAGATTCAGAGACAATTTCTCCGCATCCGTGGTGCCGAATACCATGGCGCCGAGGCTTCCGTTGCCAAGGGGCAGGGCATCCGTCCAGCGCCGAGAGGGGCGGTTGTAATATAAAAGTTCACTGTCTTTCATCGGGAATCACCTCGAAAGACAGTATACAAAAATTTCCACCGCAAGTCAAACCCCAAAATGCAATTCATCGAGCATATGTGCAAACCTTTCTGCGCCGACCGTTTCGTTCTCCAACAGGCCGATCAGGTCAAGGATCTCTGTTTTGTTCGGGGAAATGTTTTCCCAGGAAAACAGCGGCTCAGTTTCGTTGCGCCAAGCCGTCAGACCGTAGCCGGTGTAGGTCTTGCCATGGGCATCGGTGTAGGTGTCGGAATGCAGTTTTAAACAAATTGCCATGAAATCACCTCCTTGCCGTTCCATTATATATAACAAAAATTAACTTTTTTGTAATAATTTGGAACACAAGGAAATAAAAAAATCTCCGTGACACAGCACGGAGAGAAAAATGTAAACTATTTAAAGTATTTGTCCAAAATGGCTGCGATCTGTTGGGCGTTTTCGGAGATGCACAGGGAAACGGTCAGCCCGTCTGTGCGGACGGCGCTTTGCTTTACCAGAGCATATTGTTCGGGCAGGTAATTCTGCATTTCTGCGGCGGCATTTTCCAAAGAGAGGTTCAGCTTTTGCACCAAGCTCTCTGCCGAAGCGGCGTCCGAGGCACGCAGAAGGACGATCTCCTCTTTTTCAAAGCCGTTGGCATTGATGCACACGGCAAAATCGGTGATTTCCCCATCGTCAATGCCGAAGTAATCCTGTAGATTTTCCGCTGTCAGATCCATCATCTCCGGCAAAGAGACGCTGGAACGGATCTCCTGCATGACCGTGGACAGGGGAACCTGAGGCGGTTCGGCTTTTTTGCCGCAGGATGCAAAGCATAAACAAAGAACTATGGCGAGGATAAAGCAAATCGTTTTTTTCATCGGTTACTCCTTAATTGCCGCAGAATTCTGCGGTCAGATATTGTACCCATGCATCACTGCCGGCGTTGCTCATGTGGATGCCCATGGCGCCGGGATCGCCGCAGTAGCTCTTTTTCAGATGTCCGCTGTCGTCCTGCATGACATTGGTGCTGATGTCCACATATGTAAGACCACGCTGGGCGCAGAATTCTTTGAGGTATGCATTGAATTTATCAATATTGGCATTGCTGAAGGCGCCATGTTCCATGCCGCTTACAATAGGGGTAACGGACTCGATGTAGATTTGAACACGGGGGTTCTTTTCGATGATGCGGTCGATGAGCGTCTGTACACTTTGACGCCATGTTTTTTCATTGTAGGCGCTGAAATCGTTCATGCCCAGCATGATGAAAGCTTTGCCGGCGCCGCTCTGCGCAATGCCGTCCTCCACGGAAACCTTTTGACCGTGGTAGGTGGGGTGAAGACTGTTCTTGGAAACGGGATTCAGCGCGTTGGTGTAGCTCATACTGCCGCAGCACAGGAACTGTGCCGTGCCCAGACACTCTTCGCCTTTGTTGCGGCGGGAGTTGGTGTAATTCTTCAGCCCCTGCGTCACACTGTCGCCGACAAAAACAACGTCGTTGAAAAAATCCTTGGACTTTATTTGCGGTACATCTATGCGCACATTCTCCAAGCCTTCTTTGATTTTGTCAAAAACGTTTGTTCTCTGTGTGGCGGCGGTAGTTGTCTCCGGCTGGGTCTGGGTCGGCTTTGTCTGCGTCGTTGTCTTTTCCGGGACGGTGGTTTCGGTCTGCGTTGCTGTAGACTGCACAGCGGAAACGGTCGTTTCAGGACGGGAGAAAACAGTTGTCTCCTCAGTCGTAGCTTCGGTGGAGGGGACAAACTCTGTCGTTTGCGGGACAGAGGATGCAGATTCGGTCGTTGTGGCTGGCGCAGTCGTTTTTTGTGTACAGCCCACAGAGAAAAGAAGCGTCAGAACGCTAAGTATCGCCAATACTTTTTTCATGTATATATCAAACCTTACTTCAAATCAAAATGTGAAAATTATTATAGCACAGGCGGATGCATAATTCAACAAAATCAGACAAATTGTACGAAAAAAAATAACAGAAATTATGGATAAAAAAGGAGATTTTTTCGTCAATTTGTAACAGCGGTCTTGATTTTAAATTTGGCTTTTGGTATAATCAACTATATAATGGACGGGAGTGTGGATTTTTGAAAGATCTGATCATTTTCGGCGCCGGCGGATTGGGTCGGGAAATGCTTTTTCAGATGCAGGAACACAACAAGCACAGCGGAGAATATCGCATTCTCGGCTTCGCGGACGACCATCTGCAGGGACAGCAGGCAGACGGGTTCCCGGTGCTGTGCGACTGTGACGGATTGCTCGCACGCGAAAGCGATACCTGCGTATTGCTCGCGCTGGGAAGTCCCTGTGCAAGGCGTGCGGTCTACGAAAAGCTGTGCCGCAATCCGCACCTTTCTTTCCCGACGGTGATCGCGCCGGGCGCTGTATGCTCCGACCGTGTGCGGTTCGGCAAGGGCTGTATCGTCGGCTTTTGTGCGAGCATCACGGTGGATATTGCCCTCGGCGATTTTGTTCTGGTCAGCAACGGCTGCAACATCGGCCATGACGCACGGCTGGACGACTTTGTCACCCTTTACCCCGGTGTGCATATTTCCGGCAGCGTGCATCTCGGCGCAGGCTGTGAGATGGGCGTCGGCAGCAGTATTATTCAGGGGCTTTCCGTGGGGGAAGGTTCCATTGTCGGTGCAGGGGCAGCTGTTGTGCGCGATATTCCGGCGCATTGCACGGCGGTCGGCGTTCCGGCGAAACCCATCCGCTATCACGCAAAACAAATTTGAGGTGGTCTGATGCAGAGTGAATATTCTGTCTCTTTAAAAAAAATGATGGACGATCTGCGCTTTGAGGTGGTGTACCTGCCGCAGGAAGCGGGAAAGATCTACATCTCTTCCAAGGAGGTCAACCGACCCGGTCTGGTCTTTGTGGGCTACGATGCCTATTTCGACAGCAAGCGTGCGCAGTTCATGGGCTTGAACGAAATGGAATACCTGAAAAGCCTGACGCCCGAAAAGCGGTACGAAGCCATGGAGCGCCTGTTTGAAAAGCGTCCCTCGCTGATTATCGTGACACGGAGCCTGCCGTGCTTGGAGGGAATGCTGACCTTAGCGGATCAGTACAGTGTGCCTGTGATCCGCACGGCAAATTCCACCTCCGGCTGTATGTCCGAGATCATTCCCTATCTCAGCCGTGAGCTGGCGGAACGGATCGTGCGCCACGGGGTGATGATCGAGGTGTACGGCGAGGGTGTGCTGATCCTCGGCGACAGCGGCATCGGCAAGAGCGAAACGGCCATGGAGCTGATCAAGCGCGGTCACAGACTGATCGCCGACGATGCCGTCGAGATCCGCAAGGTGTCATCGACGACGCTTCTCGGTTCGGCGCCCAACAATATCCGCCACTTTATGGAGCTTCGCGGTGTGGGTATCATCAATGCCCGCCGCATTTTCGGTATGGGCTCCGTCAAGATGACAGAGAAGATCGACATGATCGTTCAGCTGGAGCCGTGGGACAAGGACAAGGTCTATGAGCGGCTGGGCATGGACGAGGACTACGCAGAGATCCTCGGCAATAAGGTGCCCGTAACGGTGGTGCCGGTTTGCCCGGGACGAAACCTTTCCATTATCATCGAAGCGGCGGCCATGAACAACCGCCAGCGCAAGATGGGCTACAATGCCGCCAGAGAGCTTTTGCACAAGCTCGGCATGACAGACGAAGAATTTGCGCCGCAGGAACGGGAACTGGAACTGTGGGGCGACTGATGCAATAGAATATATTAACGGAGGAGTCAAAAAATGTATAGAATTGGTGTAGATTTGGGCGGAACCAATATTGCGGTCGGCGTTTTGGACGAAAACAGGAAGATCGTCGGCAGAGGCAACCTGAAAACAAAGCTGCCGAGACCGGCAGAGGAGATTTTTGACGACATCGCCGAAGCCTGCCGCATTGCGGTCAAAAACGCCGGCATCACCATGGGAGACGTGCAGAGCATCGGCATCGGTGCACCCGGTACCATCAACAAGGACACGGGAATTATTGAGTTTTCCAACAACTTCCGCTTTTTCAACGTGCCTGCCAGAGAGATGCTTGTGGAGCGCTTGGGGGAAATGCCCATTTATTTGGACAACGATGCCAATGCGGCGGCGCTGGGGGAAGCGATCGTCGGCGCAGGCCACGGCGTTTCCAGCTTTATCGCGATCACGCTGGGTACAGGCGTCGGCAGCGGTATCGTCATCGACGGCAAGGTTTTGACAGGCATCAACTTTGCAGGCGGTGAGATGGGACATATGGTCATCCATACGGATGGTCCGCAGTGTAACTGCGGTCGGCGCGGCTGCTGGGAGTGCTACTCGTCCGCAACGGCGCTGATTGCACAGACGAAGGATGCCATGAAGCACCACCACGACTCCGTGATGTGGGATCTGTGCGACAATTCCATTTTCAACGTTTCGGGACGCACAGCCTTTGACGCCATGGAAAAGGGCGATGCGGCGGCGAAAGAAGTGGTGGACAATTACATATACTATCTTGCGATGGGACTTACCAATGTTGTGAACATTTTCCAGCCGGAGATCGTATGCATCGGCGGCGGTATCTGCAATCAGGGCGAGTCGCTTCTGGCGCCGCTGCGCAAGATGGTGGAGCGTGAGCGTTACAGCATCCATGCCAAGCGCCAGACAAAGATCGTCGTGGCCGAGCTGGGCAATGACGCTGGTATTTACGGCGCCGCACTGCTGAATTGCTAATCTTATTTTTCTGGGGGGCTTTTTGTGTCTGTAACAGAACAATTCCGTGACTTTGCCGCATCCATACACTGTGCCTTCAAGGAGGGCGAGCCGCTGTCTGCCTACACCACCTTTCACATCGGCGGACCGGCGGAGCTGATGCTGTTTCCCAGCAGTCGGGAGATGCTGCGGCAGTTGCTGGCGTTCTGTGCGCAGGTGGACACACAGCCGTTTATACTGGGCAAGGGCAGCAATTTGCTCATTGCAGACAGCGGTCTTGCGGGCGTGACGATCTGCACGGACAGAATGCTCTCGTGCCAACAGGTTTCCGACACGCAGATCGAGTGCGAAGCCGGACTGCCGCTGGTAAAGCTGTGCATGGCTGCGCTGAACAGCTCCCTGACCGGTTTGGAGTTTGCCTACGGCATCCCCGGTTCCGTGGGCGGCGCTGTGTTTATGAACGCAGGCGCCTACGGCGGAGAGATGAAAGATGTGGTGGCGTCCTGTATCTGCATCGACAAAGCGGGCAAAGAGCACACCCTCTCTGCAAAAGAGCTGGCGTTTGACTACAGAACCAGCATTTTGCAAAAAAACGGCTGGGTCGTTTCGTCTGCCCTGATTTCCCTGCAAAAGGGAGACAGTGCACAGATCCGCGCAAGGATGGACGACATCCTTTCCAGGCGCAAAGAGAAGCAGCCGTTGAATTTCCCCAGCGCAGGCTCCGCATTCAAACGTCCCCAAGGGCATTTTGCCGGTGCGCTGATCGAGCAGTGCGGGCTGAAAGGCTTCGCTGTCGGCGGCGCACAGGTCAGCGAGAAACACGCCGGGTTCATCGTCAACCGGGGCGGCGCATCCGCAAGGGACGTGCTGCGCCTTGTCGAGTATATTCAAAAAACGGTTCAGGGACAGACAGGCGTCCTGCTCGAGCCGGAGATCAAGGCAATACCGCACAATTGGGGTGTGCGAATTGCAAAGTAAGATTTTTCGTCAGGTTGCACAGAAAGACCGCCGACTTGCTGACGCAAGTCAAGGGATTTTTGTGTAAGCTGACGGAATAAGATTCAAGCAAGGCGTGCGCCGCAATTTGTGCGGTGTTGCCTTAAATATATTTCCAAATGAAGGGATGTGCCGCACAATGGAACTGATCCTTGTCACAGGACTTTCGGGGGCAGGCAAATCCAGAGTGATCGACGCTTTGGAGGATATCGGCTTTTTCTGCGTGGACAATATGCCGCCGAAGCTGATCCCGACGTTTATCCAGCTTATCCTGAATTCCAAGGAACAGCGGGATAAAATTGCCGTTGTGACCGATATTCGGGCGGGTCTTTCTGCGGATTCTTTGGCGCAGTGTCTGTCGGAAATGAAGGCGGCGCACATTGCATACAAGCTTCTGTTTGTCACGGCGGACGATGAAACACTGCAAAGCCGCTACAAGCTCACGCGGCGCAAACATCCCCTTGCTGAGCTTTGCAACGGACTGCTGAATGAAGCCATCACCTTGGAGCGGGAGCGTCTGCGTCCTGCGATCCAGTGCGCGGATTACATCATCGACACCTCGCACCTCTCGCCCAAGGACTGCCGGGAGCGGATCGCGGCGCTGTTTTTGGAGAATCCGTCCACGAAAATGCATATACACTGTATGTCCTTCGGCTTTAAACACGGTGTGCCGACGGATGCGGATCTGATGTTTGACGTGCGGTGTCTGCCAAATCCCTTTTATGTGGACGAGCTGAAGGAGCATACAGGATTGGAGGCGCCTGTGCGGGAGTATGTCCTGAAGTGGGACGTGGCGCAGACGATGCTCACGAAGCTTTACGACATGATCGACTTTTTAGTCCCCTTGTACGAAAAGGAGGGCAAAACGCAGTTGGTGATCGCTATCGGCTGTTCCGGCGGGCGGCACCGCTCTGTGGTATTCACGGAGAAGCTGAACCAGCATTTGATGCAAAACGGACTGCTTTGCTCGGTCAATCATCGGGATATTACAAAATAAGTTTTCCGCACACCCTAATTGTGCGGTGTTGCCTTAAAGGTGATCAGGATGTCATTTTCTTCCGACGTGAAAAAAGAACTGCTGTCTATACCCATCGTCTCGGACTGCTGCAAGCACGCCGAGGCGTACGGACTGCTCCTGTTCGGCAGGAGCTTTTCGGTTTCTTCTCTCTCTTTTGCGGCAGAAAACCGGCAGGTTTCCGAGCGTTACGCCCGGTGTATTCGGGAAATTCTGGGGGAAGAGCCGGAGTATACGGCGCAGGAGGGCAAAATGGCCATTGTGCAGGTGCCCATGTCGGCACAGCGTAAAAAGGTTCTGGCCGCGTTCGGTCACGGTACAGGGGAAGCATCCCTGCGGATCAACCGTGCCAATCTTGCCCAGGACTGCTGTTTCTCGGCGTTTCTGCGCGGTGTCTTTTTATCCTGCGGTACAGTCAGCACGCCGGAAAAAAATTATCATTTGGAGTTTGTTGTGCCGTTTTTGAAACTGACCGGCGATCTTTGCACGCTTTTGGAGGAGATCGGCTTTCATCCAAAGCAGGTCGTGCGCAAGGGATACCATGTGGTTTACTTTAAGGACAGCGAGAGCATCGAGGATCTGCTGACGCTGATGGGTGCGACGAATTCCACGCTCAAGCTGATCGGCGTCAAGATCGACAAGGATCTGCGCAACCATGTCAATCGCCGCATCAACTTTGAAACGGCGAACATCGACCGCTGTGTCAACGCCGGCGCATTGCAGCTGGAAGCTATCCGCAAAATTGATGCCGCCGTGGGACTGGACACACTTTCCGATGGGCTTCGGGAGATCGCTCAAATTCGGCTCGACAACCCGGAAGCCTCTCTCAATGAGCTGGAGGAAGTTCTGCAAGGCAAGCTTTCCCGCTCCGGGATCAATCATCGGCTGAACCGGCTGGTGCAGATCGCCAAAGAAATCGAGTAAAGGAGACGGCGGTATGGCGTTTGTGCATTTACATCTGCATACCCAATACAGTCTGCTGGACGGCGCCTGCCGCATCGGCGCAGCACTGGATCGTGCCAAGGAGCTGGGGCAGACCGCCATGGCAATTACCGATCACGGCGTCATGTACGGCGTGATTGATTTTTATAAGGCTGCGCTGGAACGGGGAATCAAGCCGATCATCGGCTGCGAGTGCTATGTGGCGCCCCGCTCCAGACACGACAAGCTTCACGGACCCGACAGCGAACGGTTTCATCTGATTTTGCTGTGCGAAAACAATGTGGGCTACCAAAACCTGATCGCCATGGTCTCGGAGAGTTGGACAACGGGCTTTTATGTAAAACCCCGCATTGACCTGGAACTGCTTCGGGAGCATCATGAGGGATTGATCGCCCTTTCGGGCTGTATGTTCGGCGAAGTGTCCAAGGCATTGCAGAGAGGGGACTACGAAGAAGCGAAAACAGTTGCCCTGCGATATCGGGATATTTTCGGCGAAGGAAACTATTATCTGGAAATACAAAATCACGGTCTGCGCGAACAGCTGGAAATCAATCCGCTGCTGGTGCGCCTGTCCGAGGAAACGGGCATCCCTCTTGCGGCGACCAATGATGCGCACTATATACGGCGGGAGGATTCCCGCACACAGCAGGTGCTGATCTGCATTGCCACCAACCACCAGCTTGGAGACGACACGGGACTGGAGTTTTCGTCGGACGAGCTGTATGTCAAGAGCGAAGCGGAGATGGTGCCGCTGTTTCCTCTTTGCCCGCAGGCAGTGAGCAATACGGCGGACATCGCCGAGCGGTGCAATGTCACCTTTGAATTCGGCAAAACGAAGATCCCGCATTTCGATGTCCCGGACGGACGGGATCATTTTGAGTGGTTCTCCGAGAAGTGCTATCTGGGACTGTTCCGCCGCTACGGGGACAACCCACCGCAGGAATATGTGGAGCGTCTGGACTATGAGCTGGGCGTGATTCAGAAAATGGGCTATGTGGACTATTTCCTGATCGTGCATGACTTCATCCAGTATGCCAAAGACAACGGCATCCCTGTAGGTCCCGGGCGTGGAAGCGGCGCAGGGAGTCTTGCGGCGTACTGTATCGGGATCACGGGCATCGATCCGATGAAGTACAACCTTTTGTTTGAGCGTTTCCTCAATCCCGAGCGTGTCAGTATGCCGGACTTTGACGTGGATTTCTGCATCGAGCGGCGCGCGGAGGTGATCGAATACGTCAACCGCAAGTACGGCTACGACCACGTTGCCCAAATCGTAACCTTCGGCACGCTGGCGGCGAGGGCGGCCATTCGGGATGTGGGACGTGTGCTCGGATTGCCTTACGGAACCGTGGATCAGGTGGCGAAGCTGGTTCCGAATGAGCTGAAAATGACCATCGACAAGGCTTTGGAAAAGTCCAAAGAGCTTGCCGACCTGTACAATACGAACCCGCAGATCAAGGATCTTGTGGACACTGCCCGCAGTGTGGAGGGAATGCCCCGCAACACATCCACCCATGCGGCAGGTGTCGTGATCGCACGGGATCCTGTGGCGACCTATGTGCCGCTGGCGATGAACGACGATGTTGTTGTGACCCAGTTTACCATGACCACATTGGAGGAACTGGGACTGCTGAAAATGGACTTTTTGGGTTTGCGCAATCTGACGGTGATCAACGACGCCGTCCAGATGATTCGTGTGCATGAGCCGGACTTTGATCTGCAAAAGATCGATTTTCAGGACAAAGACGTCTTTGCCATGCTGTCGGGCGGCATGACCGAGGGCGTTTTCCAGTTTGAATCTCCCGGTATGCGGGCAACGCTGATGGGACTGGAGCCGGAAAGTCTGGAGGATTTGATCGCCGTGATCTCCCTGTACCGTCCGGGTCCCATGGATTCCATCCCGACCTATATTGAAAACCGTCACCATCCGGAACGGGTGTCCTACAAGACGCCGCTCTTGGAAAGTATTTTGGACGTGACCTACGGATGCATGGTCTATCAGGAACAGGTCATGCAGATCTTTCAGAAGCTGGCGGGATATTCCTTCGGGCGCGCGGACATCGTTCGCCGCGCCATGAGCAAGAAAAAGCATGACGTCATGGAGCGGGAGCGGGAGGTCTTTATCCACGGACTTACGAAAGAGGACGGTACGGTGGAGGTGGAAGGCGCTGTTCGCCGCGGTGTGGATGCACGGACGGCAAACAGCATTTTCGACGATATGTCCTCTTTTGCGTCCTATGCCTTCAACAAATCCCATGCGGCGGCGTATGCGTACATCGCATACCAAACGGCGTGGCTGAAAAATAAATATCCCAAGGAGTTTTTGGCGGCGATCCTCAGCAGTGTGCTGGATCGCACGGATAAAGTCGCCGGATATATCGCCGAATGCACCAGACTGCAAATTCAGGTTTTGCCGCCGAGCGTGAACGAGAGCTTTGAACGCTTTACCGTCAGCGGGAGCGGCATTCGGTTTGGTCTGCTGGCGATCAAGAATCTGGGCAAAGGCTTCATCCGCCAGATCATCGCCGAGCGGGAAAGAGGCGGACCGTACAAAACATTCTATACATTCTGCAAGCGCCTGCACGGCAAGGAGTTTAACCGGCGTGCCGCAGAAAGTCTCATTAAATGCGGCGCATTGGACGGACTGGGTGCCAACCGTCACCAGATGCTGCTGATGCTGCCGCAGGTCATGGAGAGTTTGGACGATACGCGGCGGCGCAGCATCGACGGACAGATGGGATTTTTCGATGTGGCAGGCGTTACGGAGGCGGAGCCTCAGCCGCCAGAGGCGAAGGAGCTGGCGCATGAGGAACTGCTCTCGATGGAAAAAGAGGTGACGGGGCTTTATATTTCCGGGCATCCCATGGCAAAATATGTCCGTGAGGCTGCGGCACTGCACGCGGATACGGTGAGTAGTATCCTCAGCGCAGAGTCTGCGGCGGACAATCGCCCGGTAAAGGTGCTGGGCATCATTACTTCCGTCAAAAAGAAAATCACCAAAAGCAATGCGACTATGGCGTTTATTACGGTGGAGGATATGACCGGCGCTGTGGAAACGCTGGTGTTTCCGAAAACACTGTCCGAGTGCGGTGCCTTTATTGCCGAGGGAAAAATCGTGCTGATTTACGGCAAAGCCAGCATTCGCGAGGACGAGGATCCCAAGGTGGTGTGCGACCACATGGAACCCTTTGCAGCGGAAAAAGTTCCGCAGACAGCGGCAGCCCCTCAAAGCTCGAAGCGGCGCAGGGGATTGTTTCTCCGCCTGCCGACCCAGCACTGTCCCGAGCGTGTCCGGGCAGAAAAACTGATGCGTATTTTTGAGGGAAATACCCGGTTATACTATTATTATACCGACACAGGCAAATATGATCCGCGTCCTGTGGAGTGTTGTCTGGATGTGAATGAACCCTTGCTTCGGGAACTGCGAAGCATTCTCGGGGAAAAGAATGTCGTATTGGTGGAATAAATTTAAAAAACTGTCTAAAAAAGTATTTTTTTGTTTGACATTGCGGCGGATTTGTTGTAGAATTAGCTGATTAGCATTACAAGGAGGAACCGAAAATGAAGAAAATCGGTGTTTTAACAAGCGGCGGCGATGCGCCCGGCATGAATGCGGCTGTGCGTGCCGTTGTCCGCACAGCGTGTGAAAACGGTATGGAGGTCGTCGGCATTCGCCGTGGCTACACGGGTCTTATCAACGGGGATATGGTAGAGCTGAATATCCGCTCGGTTTCCGATATCATCCACAGAGGCGGCACCATCCTGTATTCTGCCCGCTGCTTGGAGTTTAAAGAGGAAGCCGGCATTCAGAAGGCCGTCCGGACCTGCAAGGATAATGATATCGAGGGTATCGTCGTGATCGGCGGCGACGGCTCTTTCCGCGGCGCACGGGATCTTTCTCTGCGCGGCGTTCCGTGTATCGGCGTTCCCGGCACCATCGACAACGATATCGCCTGCACGGATTACACCATCGGCTACGACACTTGTCTGAACACCATCATGGAAATGGTGGATCGTGTGCGTGACACCACCGAGTCCCATGACCGCTGCAGCGTGATCGAGGTCATGGGTCGCAGAGCAGGTTATCTGGCGCTCAACGCCGGTATTGCAGTTGGCGCCACGACGATTTTGGTTCCCGAATTTGATTTTGACATCGAGCGTGACGTGATCGAACGTATGCGCAGAACCCAAAAGACCGGCAAGCGCCACTTCATCATCATGGTCGCCGAGGGCATCGGCGGCGTGGAGGAGCTGGCACGCAAGATCGAAGCGGAGACGCAGGTCGAATCCAGAGCGGTCATTCTCGGCCATGTACAGCGCGGCGGTGCGCCGACCTGCAAGGACAGAGTCGTGGCCAGCCAGATGGGCAACAGAGCGGTCAAGCTTCTGCTGGACGGTATTGGCAACCGCGTCGTCGGCATGAAGAACGAGCAGATCTTCGACATGGATATCTATGAGGCGCTGTCCCAGACCAAGACACTGGACAGAGAGCTGTTTGATATTTCTTACGAAATTTCTATCTGAGGATTTTCAAATGCAGAATGAATTTTTGACACTGCGCAGGCAGGTTATCGAAAAAGATTTCGGCAGAATGAATGATAAGCAATTAGAAGCGGTTCTTTCTACGGAAGGACCGCTTTTGGTTCTTGCGGGAGCGGGAAGCGGAAAGACGACTGTGCTTGTCAACCGTATCGCCAACCTTCTAAAATTCGGTTCTGCCGCATCCTCCGAATATGTCCGTTATGAACCCACGTCCACAGATATTGCGCTGATGCAGGCGTACATAGACGGCGCACCCTACGCCGAGGAATTGACGGATCTTTTAGCTGTGCGCCCGGCGAAGCCGTGGGAGATTTTAGCCATCACGTTCACCAACAAAGCGGCAAACGAACTCAAGGAACGTATCGTGGCAAAGCTGGAGGGCACTGTGGAGGGGATTCAGGATATTTGGGCGTGCACGTTTCACAGCGCCTGCGCCCGCATTCTGCGCCGATATGGCACCCTTTTGGGCTATACCTCCCATTTCACCATCTACGACACGGATGATTCCCAGCGTGTGATGAAGGAATGCCAGCGCATTTTGGAGATCGACGAAAAGTTTCTGTCCAGAAAAACCATCCTGCGGGAGATCAGCAATGCCAAGAATCAGATGATCACCCCCGAGGAATACGCCGAAGAGGCGGCGGGAGATATCCGTTTGCGCCGCATTGCCGACGCCTACGAATGCTACCAAAAGCTTTTGAAAACGGCGGACGCCATGGATTTTGACGATATCATCATGAACACGGTGCGCCTGCTGGAGGAGAACGAGGAGGTTCGTTCTTACTACCAAAATCGGTTCCGCTACATCATGGTGGATGAGTATCAGGACACCAACTACGCCCAGTACCGCCTGACCTCCGTTTTGGCGGCGAAACACCAAAATATCTGCGTCGTCGGAGACGATGATCAGAGTATATATAAATTCCGTGGTGCAACCATCGAAAATATCCTAAATTTTGAGGATCAGTACGCCAACGCACGCACCATCCGTTTGGAGCAGAACTACCGCTCCACGCAGACGATTCTCGATGCGGCCAATGCAGTGATCGCCCACAATGCCCAGCGAAAGGGCAAAAATCTCTGGACGGCAAACGGGCAGGGGGACAAAATTGTCCTGCACACGGCAGATGATGAGATCCAGGAGGCACGCTATGTGGCCAACCGCATGGCACAGTTTGTGCATGAGGGCGGTCGCTGGAACGACAATGCCGTGCTTTACCGCATGAACGCCCTGTCCAACTCCATGGAAAATGCGCTGGTTCGCTCCGGCATCCCTTACCGAATCATCGGCGGACATCGCTTTTATGAGCGCAAGGAGATTCGGGACGCCATCGCATACTTGACCGTTGTCGGAAACCCTGCGGACAATGTGCGCTTGCGCCGCATTATCAATGAACCCAAGCGTGGGATCGGGGAGGCCACTGTCAATCATGCCGCAGAAATTGCCGCAGGTCTCGGCATCAGTATTTTTGAAGTGCTGAAACAGGCGGAGGATTTTCCGAGCCTGTCCCGCTCCTCTGTAAGGCTGAAAAGCTTTACAGAAATGATTGAATCCTATCAGCAAAAAGTGGACACCACATCCCTTGCGGAGCTGTTGCGGTTCGTTTTGGAGGACAGCGGCTATCTGCAATCGCTGGAGGCGGACCCTGCGACATTTGTGGATCGTGCCGCAAACCTGAACGAGCTTGCCGCCAACTTGCAGAGATATGAAGCGGAAGCACAGGAGCCGTCCCTGAATGGATTTTTGGAGGAGGTCGCGCTGATGACCGACATTGATGCGTTCAATGCGGATTCCGACAGCGTGGTTTTGATGACCATCCATGCCGCCAAAGGGTTGGAATTCAACAATGTGTTTCTTGTGGGCATGGAGGACGGCGTTTTCCCGGGCGCCCAGTCCCAGTATGATGCGCAGGACATGGAGGAAGAACGGCGCCTTGCCTATGTTGCCATCACCCGAGCCAAGAAAAAATTGGTCATGACCAATGCACGATCTCGTATGATGTTCGGCAGTACGAATTTCAATCCGCCCTCGTGCTTCATTGCGGAGATTCCCCATACACTTTTGGAGCAGACCGGCTCCTCTTTCAAACGCAGTACGGTGTCTGTTTCGATGGAAAGGTCAAAGCCTTTACAGAAAAACAAGGTGGATCGCGGCTTCTCAAATGTAAAGGAATCCGCTTTACAATCGGAGATGCGCTTTTCTGTCGGAGACGGTGTCCTGCACAAGGCCTTCGGGCAGGGCGTAGTCCTTTCCGTCAAGAGCATGGGTAACGACCTGCTTTTGGAGATCGCCTTTGAAAAGGCAGGCACAAAGAAAGTCATGGCAAAATACGCAAAACTCGAAAAGGTGTAAGAGGGCAGACACATGAAATATGAAGCAGTGATTTTTGATCTGGACGGAACGCTTCTCAATACATTGCAGGATATTGCCGACGGCGTAAACTATGCACTGCGTTCGTTCGGGTATCCTGAAAGAACGGTGGATGAAATACGGCGCTTTGTGGGAAACGGGGCGGTGAAGCTTCTGGAACGTGCGCTGCCCGAGAGTGTGAACGAAGAAGAATTTGCACGGTTTTATAAAACCTACGATGCATACTACACTGCCCATTCCCGAGTGAAAACGGCGCCGTACAAGGGAGTCTCCGAGCTGCTGCAAGCACTACGGGCGGCAGGGATTCGGACGGCGGTATTCTCCAACAAGCAGGACAACGCAGTCCGCCCGCTGTGTGTGCATTACTTCGGAGACTGGCTGGATTATGCCACGGGCCCCACCGAAGATGTACCCAAAAAGCCCGACCCGAGGGGACTGCACTTCATCGCAGAGGTGTTGCACACAAAGCCGCAAAGGGTTCTGTATGTCGGCGATTCCGAGACGGATGTGCAGACCGGCTTGAACGCCGGCATAGATACCGTATCTGTCCTCTGGGGGTTCAGAGACAAGGACACTTTGGAAAAAGCAGGAGCCTCCCGTTTCGCACAGGATGTGCAGGCGCTTAAAAACTACATATTGACTGAAAAAAGGAGCTGACGCCATGCGCGCAGCTCCTCAGACTGTTGATAAAGGCGCCCGAGCGCATACACGACAGTGTAGGAAAAGTCGGAAGCATCGGCAGACCCTACGATACACAAGCAGTGGCACGGCGTCGAACCGTGCCACTGCTTGTATGCTTGCCGTTTTTTCGGGCTCGGAGTACCTTTGTACGCCTATCGCCCGAAGAAAACGGCATCGGACATCCTTTCTCTCCAGTCTGCCAGCTTGCCGAAAATACTTTTTCGACAAGCTGAAAGGAGCTGACGCCATGCGCGCAGCTCCTTTTGACATTATTTATTTTTCGGCAGACGAACCGTGACCTTGAACAGATCGCCGTCAATGGATATGTCCAGACTGCCGCCCTGCAGGGTGCAGAGTTGTTTTGCGATGGACAACCCCAATCCGTTGCCGTCTTCACTGCGGGAGCGGTCGCCTCGGACGAAACGTTCCGTCAGTTCGTCCGGGGACAGGTCAAGGGGTTCCCGGGAAACGTTCTTGATCTCGAACACGCCGTACTCCGCTTCGTCCCCAATGCGCACATACACTCTGGAACCACGGGCGGAATATTTTTTGGCGTTGGAGAGCAGATTTTCCAAAACACGGTAGGTCTTTGTGCCGTCGGCGAAAACGACAGGGGAGACGTCCGGCTGGGTAAAGCGGATGTCCAGCTCCTGCTTTTCAAAGTCAGGGGTCGCTTCCACGACAGCCTGCATGGCCAGTTCGGAGAGGTTCAGCGGAATGATTTGCAGTTTCACGTTGCCTGTGTTGACCTTGCTTGCCTCGATCAGATCCTCGATCAGCCGTTTCAGCTTGGCAGACTTCTCGTCCAAAATATTCAGGTAACCGATGGCGGTCTCGTCGGTAATGTCGCATTTTTTCAGCAGATCGACGTAGGAGATCACGGAGGTCAGCGGCGTTTTCAGATCGTGGGAAACGTTGGTGATCAGCTCCGCCTTGGTGCGTTCGTTGCGCACGGCGTCGGCAACGGCCACATCCAGTTCATGGCTGGTGACGGTCAGATTCTCTGCCAGCGTTTTCAGGTGTTTGGGCATGGTTTCCGTGCCCTTGACAGGCAGGGATGCACGGTCGCAGGACGCCTCAATGATGCGGTCGATCATGCGCAGGTACCACACGCATAGTACGCCGAAACCGATCCAAAGCAGTATGAACAGGAACAGCGCCAATTCCAACCTGTCATCGGCCACGCACAGCAGAAAAATGATCAGCTGTGCGCCGAGAAATGCGAGGATCACGCCCACGGCAGTATAGCGTATTTTTTGCGGCTTGCCCAAAAGAAACACGATGCCCTTTTTTAGCTTTCTGCATCCACGGCGAATCCATGCGAACACCTTTTTGCACCCTTTCCAAAGCAGAACGGGTATTTTCCAAAGGATGCAGTGCCGCAGCCAGGATTCGTGGGCTTTTTTCAGACGTACCATGGAGGTGAGCCACTCCAGCAAAAGGAGTGT
The DNA here is from genome assembly GCA_051881715.1 of Acutalibacteraceae bacterium. Lineage (GTDB taxonomy): Bacteria > Bacillota > Clostridia > Oscillospirales > Acutalibacteraceae > UBA1425. The sequence continues at coordinate 37,953 of JBJEQK010000010.1, read as the reverse complement.
AAACACAGCGGCGATCAGGCACAATGCACCAAGTGCGATGTATTTGATTTCGATTCTTGCGCCGGAGTCGGAGTAATAGTAGCGGTTTCCGTCCCAGCAAAAGTTCATTTCGAGGATGCGGATAAATATCCAGTAGAAAGTACACGCAAGGGCAATACAGGCGCCGCCGCTGAACAGAAAATGCAGATCAACAGGAACCCTGTCTGTAAAGCACAGGTGAATGCCCTCTGTGCCGGACTTGTGCCCGCACAAAACCAGCAGACATACAGCGCAGACCACAAGCAGCAGTACCGCCGCAATGCAGAGCAGCAGTGCCGTTAAGGGCGTGAACGGCGTGAACAAGTTGTAGAATGCGGCGGCGGAATCGTATTTATCGCCCGGCAGCAGTGTATCCTCCAAGTACAGGTATACGGTGCCATCGGGGAACAGAAGGTCTGCACTGCCTCGCAGCATATCTGTATCAAACGCTCCCTTGGCAGTGATCTTTCCGTCCTTGCAGATCAGTGCATTCTCGTGGGACAGAATCGCTTCGGAACTCCGCTGTTCGGCAGGCATATTGGTGAATTTTTTTCCGTTTTCGGCAACGGTAAGGTACCGTAGATTGGACGGCTCACTGTGCAATGTGCCGACGGCGGTACTGTACTGATTTTTCTGCTCGTCCCGGATAAATTGCAGGAAGCTGTCAAAGCAATTCTCAATGCTCCGCTTCGCCGCATCTTCATTTTCCGAGTAATCCATGTATTGATAAATGCGGTTTTCGTACCCGTCAAGAAGCGAAAAGTCTCCGGGAAGGGAATAAAAGTTGATGACAAATTCCTTCTCTTGGAACGCTTCCTTACGCACGAGATAATCGTACTTCAAAAAATCACGGCCGGACACGGTGTTCAGCAGCTTTTGACAGTAGCGGGCGTTGTACGGGGCGTGTTCGTCGATCACGAACAGCTGTGTCGCGGTCTCTTTGATTTCCGCACCCGTTTCCTGCGTGTCTATAACTGTGGTCGTGAGGGTCGTTGTCTCGCCGGATTCTGCGTATTCGTCGAGATCATACCCTGTGCCGTCATAGTTCGTTGCCACATAGTACAGCTCGTCGTGAATAATCTGCGCTTTGTTGTCCAGATAACGCTCCAGATTCACTTGCACGACTTCACTTTTCTGCGCTTCCAAAGCGCCGAGTTTCTGCTGAATGTCGCTGTTTTTCAAAATCTGCGAAACGAAGTACAGATCGGAATCCAGCAGTTTCTCCATGTGCCCGGACTGCGTAAAGGACGGCAGCGGATTGTTCCAGCTGTTTGTGCGGTCGGTAATATAGCTTTCGTTCTCGTAGAAATAGACAAAGAAAAAAGACAGCACACCTGCGCACAGTGCGGAAAGGATCACGCAAAGTGTTTTAACAAAGAAAATTCCTTTAAAGTTTTTCGACTTTGTAGCCAAGGCCCCACACCACCTTTAAGTATTTCGGGTCTTTGGGATTGATTTCGATCTTTTCACGAATATTGCGGATATGCACTGTGACGGTTTTTTCGGTTCGGAAGGATGGTTCGTTCCAAACGGCTTCGTAAATCTGCGAGCTGGAAAGGACACGTCCCATGTTTTCCATCAGGAAGCAGAGAATGCCGTATTCCCGCGCGGTCAGACTGACCGGCTCCCCGTCCACGGTGACGATTTTGGTGTCTCTGTCCAGAGACAGCCCGCCGGTCGTCAGCAGGCTTTCCTTTTCCTGCATACTTCCGAGCCGCACGTACCGTCGAATCTGGGACTTCACCCGCGCCACCAGCTCCAGAGGATTGTACGGCTTTGTGACATAGTCGTCTGCGCCGAAGGATAGTCCGGCAATTTTGTCCGTGTCCTCGCTTTTGGCGGAGAGCAGAATGATGGGGAAGTTGTGCGTGTTGCGGATTTTCATCATGGCGGTCAGACCGTCCATCTGCGGCATCATGATGTCCAGCACCATGCAGTGGATCTCATTTTCTTTCAGCAGCTCCAAGGCCTGCAGCCCGTTGCCGGCTTTCAAAACGCTGTAGCCCTCGGCTTTGAGATAAATTTCCACGGAGTCCAGAATCGCCGCGTCGTCGTCGCAGACGAGAACTTTGTACATCTTCATCATCTCCCTTGCATACAGTATAGCATATCGGCTCGTGAAAGTAAAACCCGATGACTGTATTCAACCATAAAAAATCCCGAAAACGGTAAGGAAAAAATAAAGAATCCGTAAAGAATTCGATATATTGACATTTTCGCCGCAATGTTATACAATTTAAACATCCCGAATCGTTTACATCGAATAAAAAGGAGAAGATTAATTATGAAAGCAAAGATCACCCGTGCAATCGCACTGGCTTTGGCGGCATTGATGACTGCTTCCTTTGCGGCTTGCGGCAAAACCGAGACACCCGAAACCACCGCACCGACGGAAGCTGTCGAAGCAACCATTACGGAAGCGGCAGAGACCACAGCGGACGCCGCGCAGAGCGAAACGGATATCTCTGAGGAAACGCCTGCGGAGGATACCACCGCCGCAGAGGAAACCACCGAGGCGCAGGAGCTGGAAGAACCTGCGGACAAGGCGGAGGTTCTCAAGCTGTACAATGACGCAACGGAAAAGGTTGCCTCCCGCAAAGTCGCTTTTTCCAAAAAGCGCGAAACCAAGGAGGGCGTCTATGAGGCCGGTGTGGCGCTCAAGACCTTCAAGAGCATCGTCTACAAGTTCATGGGCATCGGCGCCGAAAACGCTTATGTCAAGGATGTGCCGAAGAATGACGGTAGTTACGACCACTATTTCCAGAAATCCACGCTGACCGAAGCGGATATCACCGACGCGACCTGCACCAAGAATGCGGACGGCGGCTTCGATCTTGTGATCAAAGTCAAGAGCGGCAGCAGCTCCATCAACGGCGGTAGCAATGAAAAGCTCAATGCCCCGCTGGACAAGAGCGCCATCAGCGCCGGCAGAGACGACAAGGGCTATTGGGATCACAAGACGGCACAGAACGTCTATGACGCCATCGACGATGTGGCCAGCGGCGCTGTGATCGACGAGAGCTATTCCAATGCGGTCATCAAGGCAACCGTGGACAAGAACGGCAACCTGACCAAGATGGATGTCACCTTTGATATCAACTTCGATATCAGCAAGGTGTACGGTTCTTCCGGCCATGCAACCGGCACAACCACTGTTACTTTCAGCAACTTCAAGTGGTAAATGTATAAAATTACAGGAGCTGCCTCGATGGGACAGCTCCTTTTTTATGCAGACTGTCGATAAAGGCGCCCGAGCGCATACACGACAGTGCAGGGAATAGACGGAAGCATTGGCAGACCATACGAAACACAAGCAGCAGCACGGCGTCGAACCGTGCCGCTGCTTGTATGCTTGCCGTTTTTTCGGGCTCGGAGTACCCTTGTACGCCTATCGCCCGAAGAAAACGGCATCGGGCGTCCTTTCTCGCCAGTCTGTTTTTTATGCCTGTGCAGTTTTTGAAACGGGTTCGCTTACAACCTTGCGCAAAAATAATCGAGCATTTCATTGTTGGCAGCAAGGCTCTCGGCATATTCGGGGTACAGCACATTGAAAGCGTGGGGAAGAGAATGGAATTTCCCCTTCGGGTAGTAGCGCAGGGTGTGTTCCACGTTGCGCCGGGTCAGCAGATGATCGAGCTGCAAGGATGTCTTGGCGAGAAAATCCTCCTGTGAGGAGAGCATCCAAACCGGCGGAAGGGATGTGCTGGCGCGCAGAACATCCTGAATGGAGGAGCAGTAGTAATACGGCGAATTGCGGTACTGCGCACCGAACAGCCGCAGGCACAGATCCCGCTTCGGCAAAATACTGTCCGTGAACAGGTGCAGATCGGCCACGGGGGAGGACAGTCCGAATGCCTTTACGGTGACGTCTGCTTTTTCCAGCTTGTATATTTTGCGCAGTGTATCGGATCCATTGGCGAGGTAGCTTAAAAGTGCCAGATGCGCACCGGTGGAATCCCCGCAGAGAAACAGTCTCTGCGCATCCAGCGAGAAATTTTTTGCATGGCGGCATATCCAGTGCATACAGCAGTTGATGTCCTCGACCTGTGTGCGCAGGTCGTTATTTTCCGCCAGGGTGTAGTTGATATTGACAACGGCGAACCCTTTGGAAGCGAGATACATACAGTAACACCTGCTGTTTTCCTTGCTGCCGTGAATCCAAGCGCCGCCGTGAATATTTAAAATGGTCGGCAAGGCGCCGCTGTGCTGTGCCGGATAGTAAATATCCGTCAGATGTACCTTGCGGTTGTCCGTCAGATAGGGGACGTCCTGCACGGCTCGGACGCCGAAAACGGGGGATTGTGCCGGGTCTCTTTTTTTATCCGCATGGGATAAAAGCTTGTCCAGCAGTTCGGTAGAATCGGGAAAAGGTTTCATGCACTGTCACCTCTGTATAAATGTATCACGAAAAAACCGTCCTGTCAAATCTATTTTTTATGTAAAAACGAATATTTATGCATAAATTGTTGACAAATTGAATTTTCGGTGTATAATATATGCATTGCAGATTTGGAGTGAAAAACTATGTGGAATGTTTTTATCGACGGCAGTGCAGGCACGACGGGACTGCGGATTGCCGAACGCCTTTCCGAGCGGACGGAATTGAATATTCTTCGCCTGCCGGAGGAACTGCGCAAATCTCCCGAGGCTCGCAGACAGATGCTGGAAAAAGCGGATGTGGCTTTTCTCTGTCTGCCGGATGATGCGGCGCGGGAATCTGTTGCCCTTGCTGAGGGCACGGACACGATTTTGATCGACACTTCTACTGCGCACCGAACCATGCCTGACTGGGCATACGGATTCGCCGAATTGTCTGACGTACACCGAAGCCGTATTTGTTCCGGCAAGCGCATTGCAGTGCCGGGATGCCATGCCAGCGGATTTATTGCGCTGGTTTACCCGCTGGTTCAGAGCGGACTTGTACCGGCGGATTTTCCGTTTACCTGTTTTTCTCTCACAGGGTACAGCGGCGGCGGCAAAAAGATGATCGCACAGTACGAGGATCCCGCCGAGCAGGGGCTGAAAAGTCCCCGGCAGTACGGCACGGGACAAGCGCATAAGCACCTGCCGGAAATGCAGAAGATTCCCGGTCTTGTGCGAGCGCCCGTATTTTCGCCCGTTGTTGCGCCGTATTACAGCGGTATGCAGGTGACGGTACCCCTGCAAATGCATTTGCTGCCCGGCGTTACGCCGCAGCAGATCGCGGAGGTTTATGCATCGCAGTATGCAAATTCCAAGCTGGTGAAGGCACTGCCGTACAGCGGGGAAAATACATTCCTTGCCTCGGACAGCCTGTCCGGCAAGGACACCATGGAAGTGGGCGTCTACGGCAACGAAGAGAGGCTTCTGCTCGTTTCCCGCTTTGACAATCTGGGCAAGGGTGCCTCCGGCGCGGCGATGCAGTGCATGAATTTGGCGCTGGGGCTTGCGGAAACGGCAGGACTGGTCACGGAATAAAGGAGGATATAACAGTGGAATTGATAAAAGGCGGCATCTGTGCCGCAAAGGGATTTCAAGCTTCGGGTGTGCATTGCGGCATCCGTAAAAATAAAACAAAGAAAGACTTGGCGCTGATCGTCAGCGAGACTCGTGCGGCTGCGGCGGCAACCTACACGACAAACCTTGTCAAGGGCGCTCCCATCGCCGTGACCAAGGCGAACATTTCCGACGGCTATGCCCAGGCGGTGATCTGCAACAGCGGAAACGCCAACACCTGCAACGCCAACGGTACGGAGATCGCGCAGGGGATGTGCGGTCTTGTGGAGCAGTATACAGGCATCAGCGCAAAGGATGTGGTCGTTGCCTCCACTGGCGTGATCGGACAGCAGATGACCCTTGACCCCATCGCCGATGGGATGCAGAACTTGGTGGATGGCTTGGGTGAAAACAGCAAGGATGCGGCGCACGCCATCATGACCACCGACACACAGCTCAAGGAGGTGGCGGTTTCTTTCGAGGTCGGCGGCAAGGTTTGCTCCATGGGCGGCATCGCCAAGGGCTCCGGCATGATCCATCCCAACATGGCGACCATGCTTTGCTTTTTGACAACGGATACGGCGATCACCCCGGAAATGCTGCAAAAGGCGCTTTCTGCCACCATTGTCGATACATTTAATATGATCAGCATTGACGGCGACACCTCCACCAATGATATGGTGGTTATCCTGGCCAACGGTATGGCGGAGAATCCCTGCATCTGCGAAGCTGGCGAGGACTTCGATGCATTCTGCAAAGCTTTGAAGTCGCTTTGCACCATTATTTCCAAAAAGATCGCCGCAGACGGGGAGGGTGCGACCAAGCTTTTGGTGTGCAATGTTTCCCACGCCCAGACCGATGCGATTGCCCGCACGGTGTCCAAGTCCGTGATTTGCTCCAGCCTTTTGAAGGCCGCCATGTTCGGCGCCGACGCCAACTGGGGACGTGTTCTCTGCGCCATCGGCTACAGCGGCGCTCCCGTGGATATTCACAAAATTGATGTGCAGTTCCGCTCCGACGCCGGTTCCGTTTTGGTCTGTAAGGACGGGATGGGCACCGACTTCAGCGAACCCCTTGCCAAGGAAGTGCTGATGCGCGATGAGATATCCATCGACATCGACCTCAAGTCCGGCGATGCCTGCGCATCCGCATTTGGCTGTGATTTGACCTATGACTACGTCAAGATCAACGGCGACTACCGCACCTGAGGAGGGCAATACCATGGAATTTACCAACGCACAGCGTGCGAAGATTTTGGTGCAGGCACTGCCCTATATTGAAAAGTATCACAACAAGATCGTTGTCGTCAAGTACGGCGGCAACGCCATGATCGACCCGGAACTGAAAAAGTCCGTCATGCGGGACATCGTGCTTCTGCATCTTGTGGGATTAAAGGTCGTCTTGATCCACGGCGGAGGTCCCGAGATCTCCGGCTTGCTCAAGCTTGTGGGCAAGGAAAGCGAGTTTGTCAACGGACTGCGGGTCACGGACGAGGAGACAGCGGAATATGTCCAGATGGTTTTGGCGGGGAAGGTCAATAAGAGCCTCGTCAACCTGATCGGCACATACGGCGGCAAGGCCATCGGGCTTTCCGGCATCGATGGACAGATGCTCAAGGCGACTATGCAGGACGAAGCCCTCGGCTTTGTCGGCGCCATACAGCACGTGGATCCGCAGATGATTCTGGATGTGCTGGACAAGGGGTATATTCCTGTTGTTTCTACCGTTGCGTGTGACGCAGAGGGCAATGTGTACAACGTGAACGCCGACACTGCGGCGGCGGAAATCGCCGGTGCGCTGGGTGCGGAGACGCTCATCAGCATGACCGATATCGCAGGGCTTCTGCGGGACGTCAAGGATCCCGACTCCCTGATCAAGACCGTTACCATGGCGGACGTGGAGAAGTATAAGGCGGAAGGGATCATTCAGGGCGGTATGATCCCAAAGGTGGACTGCTGTGTCCATGCACTGCACTGCGGCGTACATAAGGTGTTTATCATCGACGGCAGAGTGCCGCATTCCATTATCATCGAGATCCTGACCGATGAAGGTTTGGGAACCATGTTTATTAAGTGAGGATAGTTATGCAGATTCAGCAACTGGACAAGGAATATATTGCCGGCACCTATAAGCGTGCCGACGTACTGTTTACAAAGGGCAAGGGTTCCCTGCTTTGGGATGAGAACGGCAAGGAATATATCGACCTCGGCACGGGAATCGCAGTCAATGGTCTCGGCGTGGCGGATGACGGCTGGGTCGAAGCCGTAACGGCGCAGTTGAATCAGCTGCCCCACGCCTCCAACCTGTATTTTACCGGCCCGCAGGCAGAGCTGGCGCAGACTCTTTGCACACGCACAGGGATGAAGAAAGTTTTCTTCGGCAATTCCGGCGCAGAAGCCAATGAAGCGGCGATCAAATGCGCAAGAAAGTATGCCTTCGACCTTTACGGCGATGCATCCCACAGCACGATCATCACGCTGAAAAACAGCTTCCACGGCAGAACCGTCACGACTTTGGCGGCAACAGGACAGGACGTGTTCCATACGAAGTTCGACCCCTTTACGCCGGGCTTTGTCTATGCTACCGCCAATGATCTGGACTCTGTCAAACAGCTTTCCGAAGAAAACGACTGCTGTGCAGTGATGATGGAGCTGGTGCAGGGCGAAGGCGGCGTGTGCAGTCTGGATGAAGATTTTGTGCACGGCGTGCAGGCACTTTGCCGAGAGAAAAATATGCTGCTTGTCATCGACGAGGTGCAGACCGGCAACGGTCGCTGCGGCGCGCTGTATGCCTATATGCGCTACGGCATTCAGCCGGACATCGTCTCCACCGCAAAGGGTCTTGCGGGCGGACTGCCCATGGGGGCGACCCTGTTCGGCGAAAAGGTGCAGAACACCTTGGATGCCGGCAGTCACGGCTCCACCTTCGGCGGCAATCCCGTTTGTGCGGCCGGTGCACTGTACGTTCTTTCGCAGATCGACGAGGCGCTTTTGCAGTCCGTGCGGGAAAAGAGTGCATATATCTGCGAAACATTGCAAAATACCAAGGGCGTCAAGTCCGTCAGTGGCTTGGGACTGATGCTCGGTATCGAAACGGAGAAACCCGCTGGGGAGATCGTGAACGCCTGCCGGGAAAAAGGCGTGATTTGCCTGACTGCCAAAACCAAGGTGCGTCTGCTTCCTGCGCTGAATATCCCGATGGAGCAGCTTGAAAAAGCCATTGCGATCTTGAAAGAAGTCATCGAACAGTAACATAGCTTCAACCGCCGTTGCTAGCAAAGCAGCGGCGCTTTTCTGTTTTATGGAAGGCATATCTGCAAAAATATACCTTTATTACCATTTTTATTATTGACTTTTTGGACACTTTTGGTATAATATAGAATGAAAAAATTTGGGATTGAATTTAGGAGGCGAACATGAAAAAGGTTGGATTTACGGAAACGGTACTGCGGGATGCGAACCAGTCGCAGATCGCCACCCGACTTCCGTTTGAAAAATTTGCACCTATTTTAGAGACAATGGACAAGGCCGGGTATTACTCCGTCGAGTGCTGGGGTGGCGCCACGTTTGACAGCTGCCTGCGCTTTTTGGACGAGGATCCGTGGGAAAGACTGCGCAAGATCCGCGAGAAGATGCCCAATACCAAACTGCAGATGCTCCTGCGCGGACAGAATCTTTTGGGCTACAAGCATTATCCGGACGATGTCGTGCGCAAGTTTATCCAGCACAGCGTTTCCAACGGCATCAATATTATCCGTATTTTTGACGCATTGAACGACACACGCAACATTCGTGTTGCCATGGAAGAAGCGGTGAAGTGCGGCGCAGAGGCGTCGGCTACCATTTCCTACACCACCAGCCCTGTGCATTCCATCGAAAACTACGTCAAGACTGTCAAGGAGATGGAGAAGCTGGGTGCGTCCTCCATCTGCATCAAGGACATGGCGGGCGTGATGACGCCGCAGGAGGCGTACGATCTGGTGAAAGCTATCAAGGAAACGGTCAAGCTTCCCGTGGTGGTACACACGCACTGCACCGCAGGTCTCGCGTACATGACGGTTTTGAAGGCTGTGGAAGCGGGCGCAGACGTTATTGACACGGCAATCTCCTGCTTCTCCGGCGGCACATCGCAGCCGGCAACGGAGTCTCTGCATTTTGCCCTCTCACAGATGGGCTATGACACAGGTCTTGACCAGGCAGTCATCAAGAACGTCAAGGACTTCTTCCTGCCCATTCGGGACGAATATATCGAGTCGGGACTTCTCGACCCCATTGTGCTTACCACGGATTCCGACTGCCTGAACTATCAGATCCCCGGCGGTATGCTGTCCAATCTGATCAACCAGCTCAAGGCACTCAATGCCATTGACCGCTTTAACGACGTGCTTGCGGAGACGCCCCGTGTCCGTGCAGATCTCGGCTATCCGCCTCTTGTGACGCCCATGAGCCAGATGGTCGGTGTGCAGGCGACCCAGAACGTGCTCAACGGTGAGCGGTACAAGACCGTGACCAAGGAAGTCAAGGCGTATGTCCGGGGCGAATACGGCAAGGCGCCCGGCAAAATCAACAAGGAAGTCGCCGCAAAGATTTTGGACGGCGAGAAACCGATTCAGGGTCGCTTTGCCGACACCTTAGAGCCTCTGTTTGAAAAGACAAAGGCGGAGCTTGGCGACAAGGTGCGCAGCGATGAGGACGTGCTTTCCTATATCGCTTTCCCGCAGGTCGCAGAGAAATTCTTTGAAAAACGCGCAGAAAAAGAAAACCGCAAAGCGTCCTACTTCATTGAACGCATTGATTGAGAAAGGGGAATAGAGAATGTCCTTTACGACATTACTGGCCAACTCCCTGATCGGCTTTGTTCTGGTATTTCTTGTGCTTTTGATTCTGATGGCGTTTATCGCGGTCATGAACAAGGCGTTTTCGATCAGAAAATCGGAGGAAGCGCCGGCGGCTGAATCGGCACCGGCTCCGGCGGCTAAAAAGGAGATCCCGGAGGTTACTTTGCAAAACGTGTCCGAACGGGATGCCGCCATGATTATGGCGATCGTGGCAGACGAAAGCGGGATTCCGCTGGAGGAACTGCGTTTTATTTCGATCAGAGAGGTGAAGAAAGATGAAGTATAAAGTACGGCTGAGAGACAAGATCTACGAGGTGGAAGTGGAGCGCGGCGAAGCGATCCTTGTGGATGAGTATGCGGCAGCGGCTCCCGCACCGTCAGCGGCAGCACCCGCCGCTGCGCCTGCTGCGGCAGCTGCGGCGGCACCCGTGGCCGCAGGGGCAGATGCTGTTTGCGCACCGCTTCCGGGCAGTGTGGTGGATGTGAAAGTCAGCGTCGGCGAAAGTGTGAAAAAGGGTCAGATCCTTCTTCTGATCGAAGCGATGAAGATGGAAAACGAGATCGTTGCACCGAATGACGGCGTTGTTAAGGCGATCCATACCTCCAAGGGCGCGTCCGTGACCACAGGCGCACCGCTGGTGACTTTGGGTTAAAGGGGGATCGTCTGATGCAGATGATCGTGGATTCACTCCGAGGCTTGTGGGAGAATTCCGGCTTTTTCGGTCTGGCTGACTGGCGTCAGTTTGTCATGATCGGTATTGCCTGTGCTCTGCTGTACCTCGGCATTCGTAAAAAATTTGAACCGCTTCTTCTCGTCGGTATCGCATTCGGTATGCTGCTGACCAATCTCCCGGTGGCCGGGTTGTACCACCCGGAGCTGTGGAGTGGAACAAGCATCAGCTATGCCGACATTTTGCATGACGGCGGCTTTTTGGACTACCTGTATATCGGCGTCAAAACCGGCATCTACCCGTCGCTGATCTTCTTGGGCGTCGGTGCCATGACGGATTTCGGACCGCTTCTTTCCAACCCGAAGTCCCTGCTTCTCGGTGCGGCGGCGCAGTTCGGTATTTACTGCGCATTGATTCTGGCGGTCGTTCTGGGCTTTGACACCAATGTTGCGGCGGCCATCGCCATCATCGGCGGTGCGGACGGCCCGACGGCAATCTTCGTGACCAAGACCTTGGCGCCCGAGTATTTGGGTCCCATCGCCATTGCGGCGTACTCCTACATGGCGCTGATCCCTCTGATCCAGCCTCCGCTGATGCGCTTGCTCACCACCAAGAAAGAACGCGAGATCAAGATGGATACCCTCAAGCCCGTTTCCAAAACCGTCAAGATCATCTTCCCCATTGCGGTGACGATCCTGACTGTGTTGATTCTTCCTTCGGTCGCATCCCTGATCGGCTGTCTGATGCTCGGCAATTTGCTCAAGGAGTGCGGTGTGACGGACAGATTGGCGGATACGGCGCAGAATGCACTGATGAACATCATCACGATTTTCTTAGGCATTTCGGTCGGTGCAACGGCAGTGTATGACCGATTCCTTTCTTGGGAAACGATCAAGATCATTGTTCTTGGTCTGCTGGCGTTCTGCTTTGCCACCATTGGCGGCTTGCTTTTCGGCAAGCTGATGTGCAAGCTTTCCGGCGGCAAGATCAATCCCTTGATCGGTTCCGCAGGTGTTTCGGCTGTTCCCATGGCTGCCCGTGTGGCACAGGCAGAGGGACAGAAAGCGAACCCGTCCAACTTCCTTCTGATGCACGCCATGGGACCCAATGTGGCCGGCGTCATCGGTTCCGCTGTTGCGGCAGGTTTCCTGCTGTACGTGTTCGGTTAATAACGTCATCTGAAACGGCATCCGCATGGGTGCCGTTTCAGCTTGTCGAAAAAGCATTTTCGACAAGCTGGCAGGCTGGCGAGAAAGGATGCCCGATGCCGTTTTCTTCGGGCGATAGGCGTACAAGGGTACTCCGAGCCCGAAAAAGCGGCAAGCATACGAGCAGCGAAACGGTTCGATGCCGTGTCGCTGCTCGTGTTTCCTATGTCTTTGCCGATGCTTCTGGCTTTTTTAGCACTGTCATGTATGCGCTCGGGCGCCTTTATCGACAGTCTGAAACGGCATCTGATTGGGTGCCGTTTTTGCATATCCTTTTGCCCTGTTTCATAGGATGAAATTTGTGGAGGGGATCGTATGTGGCGCAGAGCCTGTGCATTTTTTCTTTCGGCCGCTGTTTTGTGCGGCAGTGCTTTTCTTGCCGTGCAACGATGGGAGCGTGCGGAAGAAAAGCTTTTTGAATATTCATTTTCCGCAGACACAGCAATGATCTGCCTATATACGGGCACAAAGAGTGAGGTCGTTCTGCCCGGGGAGATAGCGGGCAAACGGGTGACTGCGGTTTCCGACCGAGCATTTTATGAAAACCACGCTGTCCGATCTGTGCAGTTTCCGGCGTCTGTGCAAAGGATCGGGGAGTATGCCTTTTACGGCTGTGACGGACTGGAGGAACTGATTTTGCCGTCATCCCTCGATTATGTGGGACAATATGCCTTTTCCCAGTGCCCGAAGTTGACGCAGATCAAGATTCCCGGGAATGTAACAGAGATCGCCGAGGGTGCATTCAGCGGGATGTCCCGATTGGAAAGGGTGGAAATTGACGGGGTGTGCCGAATCGGTGAGGCGGCGTTTGCGGATTGCCCGAAACTGAAAACGGTGATTTTTTCCGCACCCGTTCAAACAATCGAAAAAGAAGCTTTTTTCAATGACCCTGCGCTTCAAAGCGTGACCTTGCCCGGAGCCGTTTCCTATATCGGAGAAAGAGCGTTCGGCTATATTTGCGGGCAGACAATCGGAAGCTCTGTGCGCGCATCCGAATTCACACTGTACACCGACAGCAACGTGGGCATGGAATACAAACGTGCAAACGGATTCTGACTTGACTTTTTTTTACTGTTATGATACTATGTTTCTACAGTAATATACATCGGAGGCCGCCATGTACGACAGCAAAATTCAGTCCCCGGAAACCGATCTTCTTTTTCAGGCAATCCTTACACTCAAGACCGAAGAGGATTGTTATCGCTTTTTTGAGGATGTCTGCACCATCAAGGAGATTCGGGACATTGCCCAGCGTTTGGAGGTTGCCAGACTTTTGAAAAGCGGGGAGACCGTTGCCGCCATCGCCCAGCGTACCGGCGCATCCACGACCACCGTTTCCCGCGTCAACCGCTGTCTGCACTACGGCACAGGCGGCTACGATCTGGTGATGGATAAAATCAGCAAATAATTTTATTTTCCTATTGATTTTTTCTAATGTATGCAGTATAATAAATAAGCTGATTCGCCGGTGTGATGGAATTGGCAGACGTGCTGGACTCAAAATCCAGTGGTAGCGATACCGTGCGGGTTCGACCCCCGCCACCGGCACCAAAATACAATCCGCTCTCACAGGAGGGCGGATTTTTGTTTTATGTTCTTTTACTTTCCTATTTATTGTGTGTGCCGAAAGATAATCACAGCAGGAAGAACGGCACGGTTGCCTGTCCGTTTTCGGATGGGATAAACCATCCACTATAACACCAGACTTTTGCAGTGTGGTATACTGTTCCCGAAAAGGGAGGAGATTGGCAGATGCGTACATATCGAACCGCTGAGGTTGCCAAAAAGGTTGGCGTCCATCCCAACACTGTCCGGCTGTATGAGAAGCTGGAGCTGATCCCTAAGCCGGAGCGACAGTCCAACGGGTACAGGGTGTTTACGGATTTTCATATCGAACAACTCCGGCTCGTCCGACTTGCGCTTCAGGTGGAAATTTTACAGAATGGGTTAAGGCAGAAAATGCTGCAGGCAGTAAAAGCATCCGCCGCGGGGGATTTCACAGCGGCGCTTTCTCTTGCGAAAGAGTATCTTTTGCAGATTCGGCAGGAACGTGCCAATGCCGAGAAAGCAATCCGGATTGTTGAGCAGATCCTTTCCGCAAATGTGCCGGAAAGCACGCATTTTCTCAAGAGAAAAGAAGCATCGGAATACGTAGGGATCTCCATGGACGCTCTGAGAAATTGGGAGATGAACGGTCTGCTGACGGTCAAAAGGAAACAGAATGGGTACCGTGTCTATACGGATGCGGACATACAGCGCCTGATCATTATTCGCTCTCTGCGATGTGCCAACTATTCTTTGCAGGCAATTTTGCAGATGCTTCGGCAACTTTCCGAAAATCCGCATACAGACATTGCGGAAAGTCTGAACACGCCGAACCCGGACGCAGACATTATTTCTGCCTGCGACAGGCTGATCGTTTCTTTGTCTGCAGCGGAGGACAATGCCTGCAAAATTTTATCCATGCTGCAGGAGATGAAAGTCAGATTTTTATAACCCTCCATTTTACCACCAATGTTCCTGTTGGTGGTATTCTTTTTTTGCAAAAGGAAAGGAGATAAAAATCATGACTGAAACACAAAAAAGCTGGAAAAAGCAAGCAATTCTGTTTTTGACAAGTCAGTGCATCACATTATTTGGCTCAACGCTCGTTCAAATGGCCATCGTGTGGTATGTGACGATGCAGACTTCATCGGGGGCATGGGTTGCCGCATTCACCGTATGTTCTTATCTGCCGCAGTTTTTGATTTCTTTTGCTGCGGGCGCATGGGCGGATCGCCACAGCCGAAAAAAGCTGATTATCGGAGCCGATTCCGTGATTGCCCTTGCAACGCTCCTGATGGTATCGGCCATTGGGCATATTACGGATAAAACCGTCATTCTTCGCGGCTTGCTTGCGATGTCTGTCATCCGTTCTTTCGGGGCAGGCGTGCAAACACCGGCGGTGAATGCGGTGATTCCACAGCTTGTGCCGGAGAATCAAATCATGCGCTTTAACGGAATAAATGCCACGATGCAATCGGTCGTGCAGTTCGCAGCACCTGCGGCAGCCGGAGCATTGCTGAGCGTTAGCACGCTAAGTTCTACGCTTATGATAGATATTGCGACCGCTTTCGTGGGCATTGGACTGCTCTCGGCGGTGATGCTCCCAAAGCAGACACCGCAAAGCAAAGAAGTTTCTGTGCTTGCCGACATAAAAACAGGTATTCAATACACCCTCGGCAATAGACTTCTTGCGAAGATTTTGACCGTCTACGGGCTTTTCATTTTTCTGTGTGTGCCGGCGGGCTTCCTTTCACAGCTGTTTGTGCGCCGTGTTTACGGAGAAACCTATTGGCATCTGACCGCAGTGGAATTGGCCGGATTTATCGGCATGGTAGTGGGTGGTCTGCTGATGAGCGCTTGGGGAGGATTTCAAAACCGTGTCCAAACCATGGCTCTTGGGCTGATCATTTTTGGCGCATTGGCGATGGGCATGGGACTGTCGAAGCAGTTTATCCTGTACCTTGTGCTGATGTTTGTTTATGGTATAGCCATCACGATGGTTCAGACAGCAACGACCACATGGATTCAGGAAAAAGCAGAAATGTCTATGCAGGGACGTGTATTCGGACTTCTGGGCGCCATGTACTCCGGCTTTTTACCCGTGGGAATGGCTGTATTCGGACCGATGGCAGACAAAGTATCGCTGCAATGGATCATGATTGGTTCGGGTGTCGCACTGCTTTTGCTTTCGGGTTTTGTTTGCGCAAGCAGGGAGTTGCGCTCAAATTTGCCTTAAATACATCTCGGCGCAGTGTGCCGCGACAGCGCCGTCTGCGGCGGCAGTGACGACCTGCCGAAGAAGCTTTGTGCGCACATCGCCTGCGGCAAACACGCCGGGAACGCTCGTTTTGGTGGACTCATCGGCAAGAATGTACCCGTTTTCGTCCAGTGCAACTGCACCCGAGAGAAAGCCGGTGACAGGCGTTCTGCCGATACTGACAAATACGCCGTCACACCGTAGTGGGAAGATGTTCCCCGTGAGGGTGTTTTGCACTTGGATGCCGGTGAGTTTGCCCTCTGTGATCCATGCGGCGACGGTGCAGTTGAAGAGAATCTGCACATTTTTTGCGTGTTGCAAAGCGTTGCGATAGATTTGGGCACAGCGCAAAATGTCCCGCCGATGCAGTACGTATACCTTTTCGGCAAGTCCCGCAAGATACAGCGCATCTGCCGCGGCAGAATTTCCACCGCCCACCACAGCAACGATTTTGCCTTTATAGAATCTGCCGTCACAATGGGCACAGTAGTGCACCCCTCTGCCGAGAAGCGACTGCTCTCCCTCGAGGCCGAGGGGGCGCGGAGCGGCGCCGGTGGAAAGGATAACGGTTTTTGCACGGTAAATACCCTTTGCGGTCTGTAGACTTTTGACCTTGTCGGACAGGTCGGTGCCTGTAACTTCGGCATATTGTGTTTCGGCACCGACGCTTTGCGCGGCTTTCTGCATTTTCATGCCGAGGGTAAAGCCGTCGATCCCGGTTTCAAAGCCGGGATAATTGTCGATTTCGCCGGTCAGTGCCATTTGACCGCCGGGGGACATCTTCTCCAGCAAAACCGTGTTCAGCCCTGCGCGTGCCGCATACAGTGCGGCAGTATAGCCCGCAGGTCCGCCGCCGAGGATGACCGTATCGTATATGTGTTCCATAGCAAACCTCCCGTTTTCTGCTATGGATAGTATACCGCTTTTTGGGCAGATTTAGCACGGGCGATCCGGTTTTTCATAAAGCGGCGGTTACATGTATCGGTAATGGTATACGTTTTCGGCTGCGGCATATCGCAGTTCTATACCGAAAATATCCGAAACAATGCCGGTGCCGCAAACGGCTTGCGGCGTGTCACAGACAGCGATGTGTCCGTTGCGGATGGCGGCGATGCTGTCGGAAAAGCCAAAGGCGAGGGGAAGATCGTGCATAACGGTCACAACGCCTTTTCCGTTCTTTGCGAGTGCGCGCAGTATGCGCATCAGCTCCACTTGGTTGGCAATGTCCAGATACGTTGTAGGTTCATCCAAAAGGATGTAGTCGGCGTCTTGCGTGAGCGCCATGGCAATATAGGCGTTTTGCCGCATACCGCCCGAAAGGGAGGAGAGCGGTCTGTCAATAAGGGACTCCAATCCCATTTTCCGAAGTGCGTCCCGAGCGATCTGCCTGTCCTTTTCGCTGTATCGCCGGGGATAGTGCAGGTGAGGGAACCGTCCGTGCAGAACCATCTGCCCGACCGTCATGTCCGGGACACTTTTGCCCTGAGGAAGATAGGCGATTTTTTTTGCCGGTTCCCGGCGGGACATCTCTGTGGATGGTTTGCCGTCAATGAGGATTTTGCCTGCACTGCTTTGCACAATGCCGACGATCGCTTTCAGCAGTGTGCTTTTTCCCGAACCGTTTGCGCCGATCAAGGAGAGGAGTTTCCCCTTGGGGAGTGTCAGTGACAGTTCGTTTAAAACGGGTTTTTCGCCGTAGCCGACAGTGATATTTTGCAGCTCAATCACGGGCGTGCCCTCCCTTTCCCTTAATGAGAATAAACACGAAGAAGGGCGCACCGAGGAAGGCCATGATAATGCCTACGGGGATCTCGTAGGGGGCAAATGCCGTTCTGGCAATGGTGTCGCACAGACACACAAAAGCGGCGCCGTACAGGGCACACAGCCCCAGAAGCCCGGAAGCTTTACTGCCGGCGAGACGGCGGACAGCGTGGGGAACGATCAGCCCGACAAAGGACAAAAGCCCCGCAAGGCTGACCGCGCAGCCGGCAAGGAGTGCCGCCAACAGCAGAAACAGTGTGCGCATGAGCGATGTATTCATCCCCAGCCCTTTGGCGTTGTCCTCGCCCAAGGTGAGCACTTCCAGCTCGTTGGTCAGGGTAAGCAGAATGACCACAGTGAGAAAAATCAGCACTGCGGCAGGAATCAGCTTCGGGTAGGTCACCGCCGTAAATTCGCCGATCTTGAAATCGTTGCGCATGACGCCTACATCGGGACAGAAGGTAACGATCGTGTCGCTGACCGCGCCCAGCAGACTGTTCAGCGCCACGCCGATCAGGATCACCGTACCACGGGACGCACCCCATTTTCGCGCGCCCAGACTGACCAGTGCCACAGCGCCGAATGCGCCGAGAAAGGCAAAGGCGGACAGCCGCCACCCGCCGTAGATCCCGAGTGCCGTACATACCGTCACAGCAAGTCCCGCACCGGCATTGACGCCGATGATGCTCGGAGAAGCGAGGCGGTTGGCAAAAACGGCTTGGATC
This sequence comes from Acutalibacteraceae bacterium, assembly GCA_051881715.1. GTDB lineage: Bacteria > Bacillota > Clostridia > Oscillospirales > Acutalibacteraceae > UBA1425. The sequence continues at coordinate 19,456 of JBJEQK010000010.1, read as the reverse complement.
ACTGCGCCGGAAACGGCGAGCGCCGCACCGCAAAGCAGTGTGGCCGCCGTTCTCGGCAGTCGGACATAGGCAAAGATCCGTGTGCCTGCCGAAGCGTCGAAGCCGTCGGTGAATGCCCGGCGTATCTCCGCAAGGGAAAGGGTCGTACTGCCGAGCAGCAAGCCGGCGGCAACGGCGAGCAGGAGAAACAAAAATCCCGCCGCATACAGCCGTTTAATTTTACTTGTCTGTTTCGAGCAGTATTTTGCCGAGTTCTTCATACGATTCCGCCCATTTTGCATTTGGTTTGGTGTTGAACAGTTTGCGGTCCATGACGTACAGTCGGTTTTCCCGAACCGCATCGAGGCTTCCCCATGCAGGATCCTCATCCATCATATTCGTCAGATTGTCCATGGCCTTTTGCGTATCGTTTCCCATGGTGACGACAAAAATGTGGTAGGGATTTTGGCGGATGACACTCTCCACACTCAGGGAATCCGTCAGGGCGTCGTCCCTATCCGTAATATTGATACAGCCAAGGTCGGAGAGCATCTCTCCGAGAATGGTGCCCTCGCTTCCCTTAGCCTTGACCGAGCCGGAGGAAGTCCTGAGCAAAAGCACTGTGCGCTCGTGTTCGGACAGGTCGGCACGCAGACAGTTCTCCCGAACGGTGTCAATGCGTGCTTGCAGGTCTGTGCCGTTTTGGCGGTAGAGATCTTTCCTGCCGGTGATGTCGGTGCAGATGCGCAGCATATCGAGATAATCCGCAAAACAGTCTACGTCAAAATAAGCTGTAGGGATTCCGGCATTCTCCAGCACTTCCTGCATTTCCACGTCAGCGGCAGTGGATGCGCTGGCGATGACAAAATCAGGGTCGGCGCTGAGCAGCGTTTCCAAACTCGGAGAATGGGCACCGCCGAGATTGACGGCATCTCCAAGCTCCAGTTCAAAGTCATCCCATGCATCCTCCGGGGCGGCACAAAGCGTTCCGCCGGACAAAAGCCAGACGTCTGCGAAGCTTCCCAGCAGAGCGGCGACACGCTGCGGCTGCCGGGAAAGGGTGACGACCCGATCCAGTGCGTCGGTGAATGTGACCGCTTCGGTGAAGGTCGGTGCAGTTTCGGTGTTTTCCTGCGCTGTGCATCCGCAAAGGCACAGCAACAGCAAGGTGAGCAGGGAGGCAGTGAAACGTTTCATCAGCAACTTGCACCGCCCTTGACCGTTTTATGCAAAATGGACTCCTTGTCGATCGCAGTGTATAAGAGCTTGTCCTGCACATAGTCAAAGCCGAGACGCTGGATGGTGTCAGCAAAGCGTTCGCCGGAGATACCCTCGTCACGGAAGAAGAGGATGGCGCGCTCGATCACATCCATGACTTCCTCTTCGGAGGTGAAGATCTTGTCGAGCGGTCTGCCGTTGGCAAACTTCTTGCCCCATCTGCCGCCGATGTATACTTTGTAGCCGTCCGTATATTCGGTGATCGCGCCGAAGGGGCACTTGCTTCTGCAGCGTCCGCAGTTGTTGCAGTCCGTGCCGATGACCAGCTTGCCGTCCTCCAATTTTGCGGCGTGGATGGGACAGGCCATTTCCACCTGACACTTTTTGCATCCGCGGCACAGCTGTGTATTCAGTACGGGGACACGCTGACCTATAACGCCGAGATCGTTCAGATCGGGCTTTACGCAGTTGTTCGGACAGCCGCCGACGGCAATTTTAAATTTATGGGGCAGTGTGACGTCGTGATAGCCAATATAGAACCGTTCGTGAATCTTTTCGCTCAAGCCGAAGGTGTCAATCAGTCCGTACTGGCAGGTCGTACCCTTGCAGGAGACGACCGGGCGCACCAGAGAGCCTGTGCCGCCGGTGAGCAGACCGTTTGCTTGCAAAAACGCCAGCAGATCGGGGATGTCGGCGTAGTGTACGCCCTGAATCTCCAGCGTCAGACGGGAGGTCATGGTGACTTCGCCGCTGCCGAATTTCTCTGCCGCTTCTGCGATGGTGCGCTGCTGCGATGCCGAGATCTTACCGTTTTTGGTGATGACGCGCACATTGAACACATCGGCAAAGCGCTTGTCCTGCAAACAGCCGAGACCCTTGACCCGCTTGATCTCTGTGGGGGACAGCGTTCCCGTGGGATTATCCACCTTGACGGTGTTGAAGAATGCACCGCCCTCCAATACCTTCGTGTGGGTGTAACCGTAATATTTCAGCCGGTTTTGCAGCAGGTAGCCGCGTTTGCCCCTTGTGCAAACCAGCAGCAACTTTTCGTCCTTTCCGATGCCCTCCAGCTCGCCGTTGACTTTGCCGAGATCGACCCATGTGGCACCGAAGATTTTCGCTTCGGGCTGTACGTCCAGGACGCGATAGCCCTTGGCCTTGCCGGCAAGATACTCCGCAGGGGAGATCGTCTCCAAAGCGCCGCACATTTTATTTTGCAGTACATAGCACGCCTGCACAAAGGGATGGATCGCCGTGGAGAAGGGCGGGGCATAGGCCATGTCCATGGTGTCCAGATCGCTCACTTTTAACCCGGCGGAAATGGCAACCACCGCAATGTCCGTCATTTTGTCCACGGCGCCGCCGAGTACCTGCATACCGAGAAGTTTTTTGGTGGATTTATCGGCGATCAGCTTGGTGACAAAGGTCGAAGCGTCGGGATAATAGTGCGCCTTGTCATCGCTGACGCAGACCACCGTCTGCACATCGAAGCCCGCTTGCAAAGCCTGTTGTTCGGAGAGACCTGTTCTGCCGGCATTCAGCGTTTCGGAGAGCTTGACCACACCTGTTCCAAGACAGCCGTCATAGGCGCTCTCGGTGCCGGTGAGGGTTTTGGCGAGACATCTTGCGGTAATATTTGCGGTGGAGCCCATGGCGGACCACTGTGCCTCTCCCGTGATGCGGTTTTTCACCACGGCACAGTCGCCGACCGCATAAACATCGTCCAGATTGGTTTTCTGACAGGCGTCCACGACCACGGCGCCACGCAGCAGTTCCACGCCGGAACCGTTCAGGAATGCGGTGGCGGGGCGGATGCCGATGCTCAAGATCACCACATCTGCCGCAAGCTCCCCTGCGGAGGTGGCGACAGAGCGCACAGCACCATCCCCCATAAGAGCGGAAACCGCTGTGCCGGTCAGAATACGCAGTCCGTTTTTACGCAGTTCTCTTGCGGCGTAGCCTGCCATTTCCGGGTCAAGAATATTCGGCAGGATCTGGCTGGTCATATCCACGACGGAGACGGAAAGCTTCTGTGCCGCCAGATTCTCTGCCATCTCCATGCCGATGAAGCCCGCACCGACAACTACTGCGTTTTTGCAGTTGTTTCTTTCGATATAGCTGCGAATAGCGGTGGCATCGTCCGGGGTGCGTACCGTAAACACACCGTCCAGCTCCACGCCGTCTATTTCCGGGATGATCGGGGAGGCGCCGCAGGCAAGGATAAGCTTGTCATAGGTAACCGTTTCCTCTTCGCCGGCAACTGTACTGCGGAAAACGACGGCTTTGTTTGCCGGATCCACACGGACAGCTTCCTTGCCGGTGTGTACGACAGCGCCGGTCAGTGCGGTAAACTTTTTGGGGGAGTTGACGATCAGCTCGTCCCGCGTCTCGATCTCGCCGCCGACATAGTACGGCAAAGCGCACCCGGCATAGGAGATATCGCTGCTTTTGGTGAAGATCTCGACCTGGGCGGCGCGATCCTCGCGCTTGATTTTGGCGGCAGCTTTCGTGCCGGCGGCAACACCGCCGATGATAATGACTTTCATAAAGGTCTACCTCGCTTATTTTTTGTGTTGTTGACATATGTCCTAAAAGGTGCTACAATGCCTATAAATGGCATATGCCGAAAATCAAATGTATCATATCATATTTCCGGGTATGTGTCAATCATTTTGAAAGGAAGAGTCTATGCCCAGACCGAAAAAATGCAGGAAAGTCTGCCGTTTGCCGGCGGTCAGAGACTTTTGCCCCAAGGGCGGATGCGACCGTCGGATCATCCTCACCGTCGATGAGTACGAAACGATACGCCTGATCGACAAAGAAGGCTTTTCCCAGCAGGAATGTGCGCAATATATGCAGGTTGCCCGCACTACGGTGCAGTCCATTTATAACGATGCCCGAGGCAAGATTGCCGATGCGCTGGTGAGCGGAATCGGCATACGCATCGAGGGCGGCGACTATACGCTCTGCAGCGGCGAGGAGACAGTCTGCGGATGCGGAGGATGCAGTAAACACGGAAGGGTGCGTACAGGCGCAGATGTGTAGCCGTTTGCGAAGCGGAATGATCGGCTGTATACATATATTTTTGACAGTGGCGGCAATGGCGCTGCTGTCCTTTTTGTGTCCTGCATAATTCTAAAAAATTATCAAATTTTTAGGGCATCATATTGATTAATCAGGTGGAGTATGGTTAAATATAATCGAACGTTTTTGCGAATATTTTTACTGTTGCGAGGTGAATGGAAACGTGGAGGCACAACCCAAGAAACCGCTGATCGTCGTGCGGAATCTTTGCCGCGGCTATCGCATGGGCACCGAGCAGGTCATCGCGCTGCGCAATGTAAACCTGACGATTTACGAGGGTGAAATATGCTGTATCTTCGGTGCGTCCGGCTCGGGGAAAAGTACGCTGCTCAATCAGCTTGCAGGCATGGAAAAGCCCAACTGCGGCGAGATTTTTATCGACGGTGTGCCCATTACGAAGCTGGATGAAAACCAGATGGCGGCGTTCCGGCAAAGGAACATGGGTTTCGTGTTCCAAAGCTATAACCTGCTCCCGGCGCTGACGGCGGAGGAAAATGTGGCTCTTCCGCTTGCTTTCAGCGGTGTAGAGCGCAAAACGCGCTTGCGGGCGGCGCGGGCAGTTTTGCGGGAAGTCGGACTGGGAGACCGTACACAGCATTACCCGACCCAGATGTCCGGCGGTCAGCAGCAGCGGACCGGCATTGCGCGGGCATTTGTGGCGAAGCCGCGTATCGTGTTTGCGGACGAGCCGACGGGCAACCTCGACTCCAGAACGACGACGGAGATCATGGAGATGATGGTGCGTTTCTTGCGCACCTACCGGGAGACGATGGTCATGGTCACGCACAACCCGGAGCTGGCGTCCTATGCCGACCGAATCATCACCATGCGTGACGGCAGTATCGTGAAAGATGAATATACCGAAAAGGAGAACATACATCCATGAAAGTTTCTAAAAAGTTTTTTGCGTGGCTTTGTGCCTGTATCATGGCACTGCAGTTTTGCACCCTTGCCATGGCAGAGGATTTCGAGCAGGAGACAGAGCCGGAAACGGAACCGATTCCGACGATGACTGCGGTGGAAACAACGACGCCCAAGGGCACGCTCACCCCGGAGACTTCTGCGGCAACAACGCGGGAGACGACGGCGCGGGAGATCGATCCGCCCTTCGTGCAAATCACCCGGGAAAGCTTTTCCCGTGATCCGAAAGCGGGAGAAGCGTTTGTGCTCACGATCGTTCTGCACAATTACAGCAATCAGGTGTCTTTGATAGATGGCTCGGTGTCCTTTGAGCCGAGTGAGGGTCTTGTGCTCGAGGAGAAATCCTCGTCCAAGGTCGTGTCCGTTTTGGGCATGGGGAGCGTGCGCAGTGTGCCTGTCCATTTCCGCGTCGCGAAAAATACCGCCGCCGGCACACAGTCTGTGGCGGTGACCTATTCCTACAATTACCGCACCCCTGAGGGGCTGAAATCGGCGCAGGCTACAGAGAAGCTGATCGTGCCCGTACAGGCTTCTGCGGCAGCATCGTCCGCCTCCAAAAATGCCACGCCGAATATCATTGTCAGCAAATACAGCTACGGCGGAACTATTGCTGCCGGGGATGCATTTACGCTCGATCTTCAGTTTCGCAACACCAGCCAAAAGACGGCAGTGGAAAATATCGTGATGAGCGTGGAGACAGGGGACGGACTGTCCATCACTTCGGCGTCCAATACATATTATTTTCAAAATCTTGCCGCCGGAAAGACCCAATCCCAGCGCATTCCCATGCGTGTTTCTGCCAATGCCGGTCCCGAAGGGACGCGAATCGACATCGCTTTCCGCTACGAGTACGTGGACAACGGGGAGAGAGGGGAAGCGTCTGCCTCCGAGAAGCTGTCCGTGCCGATCTATGTCCCGGATCGCTTCACGGTGACGGCGCCGGAGATGGATTCCATCGGTGTACAGAATCAGGAAATGACGATCTCTTTGCCCTATATCAACAAGAGCAAGAGTACCGTGAGCAATGTGCAGGCACAGTTGATCTATGACGAGACCCTGCTGTACTGCGAACAGCCCCGAGCTCTCCTCGGCAACATTGAACCCGGCAAGAACGGTACCATAGATTTCTTTTTTGTTCCCATGGAGAGCGGCAGTGCATCCGTCAAGGTGCAGGTGACGTATGAAAATGAATTGGTCGAGGAAAAGACCGTGGAGATCGATGTGCCGTATTCCGTGGATCCGGCGATGGAGGAGCCCATGGAGATGGAGGAACCCTTTGCAGAAGAACCGCAGGAGTCCGGCAGATCGGGAGCGGTCTGGATCATCGCGGCCGTTGGAGCCATCGTGCTGATCGCCGTGGTGATCGTTGCAGTCAAAAAGAAAAGAAAGAAAGCGGCGCAGGAACTGCCGCAGTTTGATTGGAGTGTTCCGGAAAGTGACCCGCAGGTGAAGTCCGATGAAAACCGCTGATCTTTTGCGTATGTGCCGGGAAAATCTTTTCCGGCGAAAAGCCAGAACGTTTCTTTCGGTTTTGGGCGTGGTGATCGGCTGCTGTTCCATTTTGCTGATGCTGTCCATTGCCGTGGGGCTGAATGCATCCAACGAGGAAATGCTCAAAAGCATGGGCGATCTGACCAAGATCGACGTGTATACCAACTATGACGCCACGGGGACGGAAGAGACATCCCTCAACGAGGACACGGTACGCAGCATTCGTGCGCTGGAGCACGTGGATGCGGTTCTGCCGAGATACGGGATGTCGGATCTGACATTCCGCCTATCCTGCGGCAATAACCGCCGCTATACCGTCCCTTATGCAGAGATCGCCGCCTATGAAACGGACGTGATGGACAGGGTGGGGTACAAGCTGCTGGACGGCACACTGCCCGAAAAGAGCGATACGGTCGCCATGGGACAGTATTTTGAATATACGCTCATGGATTCCCGCCGTCCCGAGGGGCGCAACCAGATCTCCTACTATGAGTACGTTTACAGTTCGGACGCAGGCGAACTGCCGGATCCGTACCAAAAAATGATGAACGATACGGTGACGCTGGAGATTTTGGACGAAAATGAAAACATCGCGTATTCCACGGAACTGCGCATCTGCGGACAGGTCAAGGAGGATTACGCTGTGGGCTATGAATCCTGCGAAGGGCTGATCCTGCGCGCGGAGGATCTGCGGCGCATTATAAAAGATGCCTGCAAAGCGCTGGGACAAAAGCCGAAAAACACCTATATCACATCCATTTCCGTCATGGCGGACGACATCCGCAATGTTTCTGCGCTGGAGGAGGAGATCCGCAATCTCGGCTACTCCACCAGCAGTATGGAGAGTATGCGTGAGAGCACGCAGAAGGAAATGGCGACGATCGAGCTGGTGCTCGGCGGTATCGGTGCGGTGAGTCTGCTTGTGGCGGCCATCGGCATCATCAATACCATGATCATGTCCGTTTCCGAACGCACGAAGGAGATCGGCATCATGAAGGCAGTGGGCTGCTATGTGCGGGATATTCGCAAGCTGTTCCTGCTGGAGGCGGCGTCTATCGGCTTTCTCGGCGGTTTGATCGGGTCTGTGGCCAGCTTTATTATATCCTGTATCATCAATCTGATCGCCGGACAGCATCTGTCTATGGAGTCGGGAGAGACGATGACGGTTTTTCAAATGCTGTTCACATCCCCGCAGCGCATATCGGTCATTCCCGTATGGCTGTTTCTGTTCGGCTTGGGGTTCTCCGTGTTTATCGGATTGGCGGCAGGATTCTATCCGGCGAATAAAGCGGTAAAAATCTCTGCGTTGGAAGCCATGCGCAATGAATGATTCGGGAGGAAAGTATGAAAAAGATTCTCTGCTTTGTCTTTTTGCTCACTCTGCTGACGATGCCCGCCGGTGCTTCTAAGTATTACTATACCCGGCAGGGGGACAGCATGGTGAAGATCGCCCTGCAGAACCGTGTCCCTCTGTCCGCACTGCGGGAATATAACCCTGCATACACGACAGGCAAATTGCAGGAAGGCAGTCTCGTCTATGTGCCCATCAGCAAAGTGCAGGCACGGGCGATGGAAAGGGAAGTGGTGCGGCTGGTCAATCAGGAGCGGGAAAGCAGGGGACTTGCGCCTGTACGCCGCACGGCATCCATCAGCCGTGTCGCAAGACAAAAGGCGGACGATATGTGCACGCACAACTATTTCAGTCATACGTCGCCCACCTACGGTACACCCTTTGAGATGCTGGAGCAAAACCGGGTGCGCTTTTCCTACGCCGGGGAAAATATTGCCTTTGGACAGGTCACGGCAGAAGAAGTCGTGCAGGCGTGGATGAATTCCAAGGGACACAGAGAAAACATTCTGAACCCGGCCTATACAAAAATCGGCGTGGGCTGTGCGGACAATGTGCAGGGATCTTACTGGGTGCAGATTTTTGTCGGATAAGGGAAAAGGAAAGCATATCGAATAGAAAAAGCGCTTCGATGGATCGTCTCCACCGAAGCGTTTTTTACCCCAAATCGGGCTTGTCCGTAAATTGAATGACCGCTTTTTTCATGCCGTCCGACTCAAAGACGATGATCTCATTTTTGCCGCTTTTGAGCATGGGCGCTGGGCAGTAGAGTGTCTTTTGCGGTCCGGCGTCGTTGTAGTAGCGACCGAGGTTGAATCCGTTTACAAAGACAATGCCCTTGTGCAATCCGTCCAAACGGATGAATGTGTCGGCGGGTTCACCGTCAATATCCAAATACCCTCGGAAAAAGGAAGCGGTATTGGTTTTGCCCTCTGCTTTTTGAAAGCGTAAGGCGGAGAGGTCGGTCATGGGCAGGGGATACATATCCCAGCCGAAGTGGTATGCGAGACCAAAACGGATGCCGCGCAGACCCTTTCTGTCCAAAATCCGTGTGCCGTAGTTGACGCGACCCATGTTTTCGCACAGAATATCCAGCCGTGCGGATTCGCCCTTGGATAGTCCGATCTCGATGGTGTCCGCATGGCGGCTGCGTTCAAAGTAGCCCATATATTTGCCGTCCAGATAAACGATAGCTCTGTCATGAACTGCGTCGAATTGCAGCTTCTGCCGGTCAATGGGACCGTGCAGCACGGTGGAGTACATGGTGTAGCCGTAGTACTGCCCGATATCCTCCATAAACTTCGGCGCCGCCGTGTGTATGGGATCTTTCAGCGCATCGAAAACAGAACAGCGCTCCGGCAGCTCTACACGACCGTAGGCGGCTTTCGGCGTATTTTTGACTGTCAGTGCAGGAAGCTTCTTTCCGTAGAATTGCTCGATGATCTTGCGCACCTCGTGGTACGCAGGGGTCAGGTCGCCGGCCTCGGAAAGCAGGGCATTGTAGTCGTAGCTGGTGATGGTCGGCTCGTATGCATCGTAGTAGTTGGCGCCGTTCATGAAGCCGAAATTGGTGCCGCCGTGGAACATATAAAAATTGAGCGATGCGCCGGCGTCGATCATGTCCCGAAACAGTCCGGCCAGCTCTTTGGCATCGCGAACGTGATGCTTTTCGTACCAGTGGTCAAACCAGCCGCACCAGTATTCACCGCACATCTTCGGTTGATTCGGGCGGAAGTCCTCCAAAACCCGGAAATTTTGTTCCGGCTTGGAGCCGAAGTTTGCCACACAGGGATATTGGGGCAGTGTACCCCCGGACAGCATGGAATACCCGGCGCCGTCAGAGGTAAACAGCAGGCAGTCCACACCGTTTTCAATGTATATGTCTGCGATTTTTTGCATATATTCGTGGTCGTTGCCGTAGCTGCCGTACTCATTCTCGATCTGCATCATGAGGATCGGACCCCCGTGGGTACAAAGCTTGGGCACGATGCGGCGAAGCAGTTCTTTAAAGTAGCGCTCGACCTTGGAGAGAAAGACGGCGTCGTTACAGCGGACGTCCATGTCCTTGTAGCGCAAAAGCCATGCCGGCAATCCACCCATTTCCCACTCTGCGCAGATATAGGGGCCGGGGCGCAAAATGACATTCAGTCCCAGCTCTGCGGCAATGTCGATATAGCTTTCTAAATCCAGCATCCCGGAAAAGTCAAATACGCCCTCCTGCGGTTCATGCAGGTTCCAGCAGGTGTAGGTTTCCACGGTGTTGAAGCCGCATTCCCTCAGCTTCTGCAGCCGGTCGCGCCAGTAGGGACGGGGAATGCGGAAATAGTGCATGGCGCCGGAGAGAATGGTGTATTCTTTGCCGTCCAGTAAAAACTTGTTTCCCTTGTACTCCAGCACAGACATATTTGTCCTCCTATTTTCAAACGAGTGCAAAACGGTATTCGGCGTTTGCGTACCAGTAGTTTGTCAGAAAATTTCTCGGGCGGAAAATTACTTCGTCCTCGTAAACCTCCAGCTGCGCACCGATACACGACCACGGCGCACCGAACATATTGACCAGCCCATAGGTCGGCAGATTGATATAGGTCACGCCGTTGACGGTCTCGGCGCTGCTCAGGTCATACAGCTCCTCGACGGCAGTTGCTTTGATGCCTGCGTGCAAATGCCCGCTGATGTAAAACACATTGCTGTATTTTTCAAGGATAGCAGGGATGTCGTATGCACTCGGGATGCCGTTGCCGGGCCAGATGACCTGTTCGCCGTTGATGTTCTGGATCGGCCAGTGACAAAGGACAAAAACGGGTTTACCGTCCTTCGTTCCCTCGGAAAGCGCCTTATCCAAAAAGGCAAGCTGCTGTTCGGACATGGTGATATCGTCCCAGTGTCCGCCGTCAAGCACCTCGTCCCCGAGTACGATGAAGCGGTAGCCGTGGATGTCTTGGCTGTAATAGACGGTATCGTTTTGCGTGCCGGCATAGAGGTTTTGATAACGGATAAAATTTGCCATGGCGTCTTCGCGGGAGATGTCCGTGACGTCACGGTCGCCTGCATGACCGATATCGTGATTGCCGGGTGCGGAGATCACCGGGACGGGACTGTAATCAGAGAGGATACGGAAGTATCTTTCCAGTGCCGGCTCGTCCGCATAATTTGTCAGGTCGCCCGCGATGGCAACGGCGTCCGCAGGTGTCTTTGCCCGGGAAATGTTGCGCAGTCCCTGCCGGAGAAAGAAAGCACGGACAGGCTCTTTGGCTTCGATATGTGTGTCGGAGAGCAGCTGCACATTGAGAAGGCAATCGTCCTCCAGCGTGTCGATGACGGGTGCTTTCAAGCCCTTGTACGGGATGGCGGTCAGAAGGATGGACATCAGAAATGCGGTGAAATGCGTCAGGATTGAACGAACAACAGACATAATTACTCCTCTGTATTTTCTTGTTTATGAAAGACCGTGGTAAACTGCAAGGCGTCTTCCGGGCAGGCATGGACGCATTTGCCGCATCGGATGCATTCCGCACTGTTTGGCGTATGGGATGGATCGACGCACATTTCGCACACGGCGGCACAGGCGCCGCATTGCGTGCACTTGTCGGCGTCTTTGCGCATCTGCAAAACGGAGATCTTGTTAAAGGGGGCATAGACGGCGCCCAAGGGACACAGATACTTGCAGAACGGGCGGTAGAGCAGTACACTGCCCAGTACAACGAGACATAAAATACTGAGCTTCCAAAAGAACTGTCCGCCCAGCACACGGAACAGCCGTGTATCGGCAAGGGACAGAAGGAGCCCGGACAGTGTGCCGGAGGGACACAGATACTTGCAGAATACGGGGACGAGTTTGCAGAAGATCGGCAGAAGAATGACCATAACCAAAAGAATAACGTATTTCAGTTTGCGCAAAAGACTGTCGCCCCGAAAGGAATGGATCTTTTTCGGAAACGGTATTTTATGCAGCAGATCCTGCAAAAAACCGAACGGGCACAGAAATCCGCAAACAGCTCTGCCAAGGAGGACGCCGAAAAAGATCAGCAGACCGACCACATAGTAGGGGAAGCGAAATTTTTTTGCAGATAGGAAATTTTGCACGGAGCCTATGGGACAGGAACCCACCGCACCGGGACAGGAATAGCAGTTAAGCCCCGGTACGCAGACGCTCTTGATTGCGCCCTGAAAAATTTTGCCGGTAAAGAATCCTTTGAAATTGGCATTTTGCAGCAGAGTGGCGACACCCTGAATGCAGGTTCTTTTTTTGCTATCCAATGCCGATACACTCCAGACAAATATGTATTGCTTTGGTCAGAACGGTCGTGTGCTGGCTGTCGAAGATACCGATGCCGATGCAAACCACCGCCGCGGCCAAAAGCAGAACAGACAAAACAGATCGCTTCATCGCAGATACTCCTTGACAAGACTTTCATATTCTTCATACGACCGCACACCGATTATAGGCTCGTCCGTCAGAATATTTCCCTTTGCGTCTAAAAAAACAGTGGTCGGAACATATTCCGTTTGCAAAGCGAGCAGCGTTTCGTCCTCACCGCGAAGCAGAGGATAGGTAATGCCGCAGTCCTCCCGAACAGCGCAGATGTCATCGTCCATGCCCGTCGATGTAAAGACGCCGAGGACGACCAGTCCGTCGGAACTGTATTGTGTGTAGAGCTGTTCGATGGCAGGCATTTCGCTTACGCAGGGATTGCACCACGGCTCCCAGAAGTTGATCATGATTACCTTGGCATCCTGAAAATCGGCGAACCGAACGACATTGCCGTCGATGTCCGTGGCGATGAAGTCAAAGGATGCCTCGGCGACAGTGACGTCTGTGGAGACTGCGGGCTGTGTTTCACCGCAGGCGGAAAGAGAGAGAACAAAAGTGACGGAAAGAATCCAGCATAGCAATTTTTTCATACATAAAACTCCTTGTGAAGTATATACACATTGTAGCAACGCAGAGCGCATAAGTCAACCAAAATCCTGATGTTCTTCTTGCGGGGAATATGTTTTTTCTTTTTTGCGGCTGCCGATACCGAGAAACAGGGAAATCATTACTGCGGCCGTGACAAGGGAAGCGGCGAGAGCAATCCCCAGCGTTTTCATGCGGTAGAGTCTGTACGGGGATACATCCTCCGGTGAGATCAGGGTGGTTTGTGTCTCGGATAGGATCGCAAAGGGATCAAACTCTGCTTCTGTGGAAGAAACCGTATCGGATTCCTCTGTGGAGGATGCAGAAGCAGTGGTTTTGGAGTGTTTTGCGGTCGTGGCTTTTTTCGTGGTTTTGGCACGTGTTGTGGATGTTTTCGCAGGCAGATCTGTCTGCGGCACAGAAGGTTTTGTGGTGACCGGCTCGGCGGTCGTTCCGACGGCGGCGGTGATCACCGGCACCGTGGTGCGCTTTTGGGTCGTTGTCGTGGTGGTCGTGGAGGTTGTTGTGGTCGTTGTTTTGGTCTGCTTTTCTGTTGTGGTTTTGGCGGTGGTCTCCTCCGGCGGTGCAGTCGTGGGGAGGGTGTAAACGGTTTGCAGATAGTAGTTGGACGGTATGCCGCTACAATCCAGAATGCGGATTCCCACCGTAATATCCTCTCGAAATCCGTATTTGATCCCGATTCGCATTTCATTCTGTATATGGGCAGGTTCGGTGGTTTGGATGTAAAAGTCGCTGGATTCAACATCGAAAAAATTGGGATTGACGTCATCCATCGTACCGTCGGCATAAAAGGTCGTGCAGAGAATGTCGTTTACCGTGACTTCCACACCGCTCTTTCCGCCGTCCGGCACAAAGTCGTTGCAGTAGAATCGCACAGCGAGATAGAGCGAATATTCAACGGGATTGTTGTACCAGTAGAGATAAGCGTTGTATACGCCGTTGTTGGAGATCAGATCGTCCCGCTGAAGGATCGCAGTGTTTTCCTGGTACTCGGAGCGAAAGTGAATGTTGCCGTCCAGCGTTACCGCCGATGCCGAAACGGACAAAACAACTGCGAGACAAAGGAAACAGAACACACGACGCAGCATCGTAACACCACCTAATAAAATACATTTGTATTTTATCAAAATTTGTCGAAAAGGACAATAGATTTGAGGAATTTTTCTTATGTGAAATTATTTTACAAAAAACAGTGGTTTACAATTTTTTACTCCTGTGCTACAATGAATTGAAAAGGTGCGAAGCTATTCTGCTTTGGGAGAGTGAAGCGTATGATTCTTGGGATTGACGGCGGCGGCAGCAAGACAACAGCGGTTCTTTTTACCCGGGACGGTCAGTTTGTACATCGTGTACAGGCTGGGAGTATCAATTACTATTCCAACCCGCTGTCCAAAGCACGGGAACAACTGTCGCAGATCGTGGAGCAGATGATGCCCTACACACAAAACGGGAGCTTTGAGAGTGCGTTTATTGGGATGTCAGCGCTGAATTGTGCAGCTACTGCGCAGGAACTGCATTCTTTTTGCGACGGCATTCTTTCGGCAAAGGCGCTGGGCATGGACAGCGACTTGTTCATCGCCTTGGAGGCAATGCATACAGAGCCGCCGTGCGCTGTTGCAATCTGCGGTACCGGCTCCATGGCTGTTGCCAAAGGGGAGGATGGCAGGATAACACACCGGGGCGGGTTTGGCTTTTTGCTCGGCGACGAGGGGAGCGGATATGCCATATCGCTGGAGGCGGTTCGTGCGGCAATGCGTGGTGCGGAGGGGACAGCGGCTCCCACAGCGCTGACAAAGGCTGCCTTTCACCATTTCGATGCTGTGGATGCCGATGCTCTGATCGGGCGCTTTTACGATCCCCCGATCCGCAGGCAGGATGTGGCGGCGTTTCTCCCGGCGGTTTGTGCCTGTGCCGAAGAGGGGGATGCGGTGGCACGCTCCATTTTACAATCCCAGGCACAGGATTTTTCTGAAACGGTGCTTTCTCTGGTTCGGGATATGCCAAAGGAAATACGCATCGGACTTTGGGGCGGCGTTTTTTGCCATGCGCACTTTTTCCGAAACATCTTTATGGACTGTTTGGCGAAACAGGGTTATGAAAAAGTCGCACTGCTGGACTGCCCGCCGGAGGTCGGCGCCGTGCTGGCCGCCATGAAACAGATCGGCATCCGCGCGGACGACACGCTTTTACAAACGATCCGTGCAACCTATTCCCCGCAGGAGGACTGAAAATGTACTTTTCCAATCCGCAGAAAGAAAGCATTACTTGTAAAGCTTTTAAACTTGACATATCTTCTGTATGTACAATAGGGTGTAAAGCAGATTACATTACACTTTTCTTCCAAAAACGACAGATCCCGTTCGATGAAAACGGCAATTTGGTGATCTGTGCCGCGCAGGATGATTCCCGCACTCTCACCTATATCGAGGAAAGCAGAACGCTTTCCGAGGAAAAATACATTTTAGCGACTGAATTTAAGGACGGAAGACTATTTGCGCACATCACTTTCAGTGCAGAGCGCGGGCTTTACTATGCCTTATGCGACCTGTACCGTTCTATTCTTAGCGGCGAGTTTCGGCTGGGTACGGTTACGCAGTATCCGCTGTTTTCCATGCGAGGCTATATCGAGGGCTTTTACGGCACACCGTGGAAGCAGGAACAGCGGCTGGAAATGCTGGAGTGGCTGTCGGCTTATCGGATGAATACATACTTCTATGCGCCGAAGGATGACCCGTACCACAGAGATCGCTGGAACGAGCTGTACCCGAACGAATCCTTGGCACATCTGCAATGCGTGGTGGATAAAGCAAAAGAATGTCATGTGGATTTTTGGTTTTGTATTGCACCGGGGCTGGATATCTGCTATAGTGATGAAAAGCAGTTTGCGGCATTGGTCGCCAAATGTGCACAGCTCTATGCCATCGGCGTCCACCGGTTCGGTCTTTTGCTCGACGATATAACGCCGGAATTGCATTTTGAAAGTGACCGTGCGCTTTATGGCGAGACAGTGCGGGCGCATATCTCCTTGGTCAACCGCTTGTTTGATGCGTTGACAAATCTGGATGCCGGGATTCAGCTGGCTGTCTGCCCGATGCAGTATCACGGAAAAGGCGACGAGTACTATATCTCCAAACTGGGGCAGGGAATTGACGGACGTATTCCAATGTTTTGGACGGGGCGCAATATCTGTTCGCAGGAACTGACCGTCCCCGAGGCTATCCGCTTTGCCGACTGCACACGGCACAGGCCGCTGTACTGGGACAATTATCCCGTCAATGATGCCGAAATGTGCCATGAAATGCATTTGGGATGGTACACCGGGCGAGAGCCGGAGCTGTACCGTTATGCACAGGGCGTGATCGTCAACTGTATGCCGTACTTTCTTTGCAACCGCATTCCGCTTCTGACGGTGGCGGACTATCTTTGGAACCCTGTGCAGTACAGCGAGAAACAGTCTTGGCAGTATGCGCTGTCTCAAGTTGTCGGAGAGGACGCGGAAATTTTTGCCTTATTTGCAGAGCATCTGACGGTTTCCTGTTTGAAAACCGAGGTTTCACCGAGAATGGTGGATGCGCTTTCTCAGTTCGACACCCTTCGCAGAACACAGGGTGTAAAGGCTGCAACCTTGCACTTAGAGGCATATCTTCGCCGCATACAGGCGTGCTGTGATATGCTGGATTCTCGTAAAGGCGATGAGCTTTACACGGAGCTTGCCCCTTGGATAGAGAAGTTTTTTGTCCTGAAGGATATCCTTGCACTATGCTGCGCCTATCTGCACAGCGACGATCTCGCCTGCAAAACGAATATTACCGAAAAATTACAGCAGTTTATGCGCTTGCCCGAAGTGATGACGGACTTCGCGTTTCAGGCTGCTGTGGAAACGATATTAAATTTAGAGGTGCTTTGACATGAAAACAGCTGTGATCCTCTGTGCCGGAAACGGCACGAAAATCTGGCCCTATGCCCAGATTCGCAACAAAACGATGGTGCCTGTCTCCAACCGTCCCATTGTGTCCTATGCTGTGGACAGTCTGACGGAACTGGGTTTCGACAAAATTATTTTGGTTGCCGGCAGATTTCATGAGGAAATTCGCCGATACTTTCGGGATGCGCAAAATGTACAGATCGTTATGGACGATGCGCCGAAGGGGACGGCCTATTCTCTGTTAAAAGCGGAACCCTTTGTGCAGGAGGATTTCCTCTTGCTGTACGGCGATACGATTGTGGACACATCCGACCTGCAAATGCTGGCGACTTCCTTTGAAAAGAACGGAGAAAACACAGCGCTTGTCGGGGAGATCAAGGACAGAAGCAGTGAGCATATCGGTTGTAATGTTGCAAACGGAGAGATCACGGAGATTTTCGGTCACTCCCGGGACGACAGCACTCATCACTTTGCCGCATTCGCATTTCATCCGACGATCTTCGAGGCGTTGCAGTACAACCCCTGCCGTTTCTCCTATACGGATGTGGGCATGATGCCGCCCATCGAGGGCTATCTGGAGAGTACGCTGGGGGACGAGCTTCGCCGTGGCGTCAAGCTTTGCGCAGTGACTGCGCAGCAGCCGTTTTACGACATTGACCGTCCGTGGGACATCCTGTCTGCCAATGCGGCGATGAATGCGAAAAAGTGCGGTGCGCTGACGGAAAACGTTCTGGCCGAGGGCGCTTCCATAGACGAAACGGCTGTGTTGAACGGCTTTGTTCAGCTTGGCAAAAATTCATCCATCGGAAAAAATGTGATTATCGAAGGCAATGTGATCATCGGGGACGATACCATCGTCAAGAACGGCGCCATCCTCAGCGAGAATGTGGTGATCGGCGATCGGTGCCGAATCCGCAACGCCTGCTTTATCGAGCGATTCTCCACCGTCGGCAACGAGTGCATTGTCAGCCATGCGGCGGAGTTGGACGGCATGATTATGGATCGTGTGTATCTCTATCATTATATGGAGTGGAACGGTTTGATCGGGGAGAATACCGATCTCGGCGCCGCAACCGTTTGCGGCAGTCTGCGGTTCGATGACTCCATCACGATACAGCGAGTAAAGGGACGCAGAGAGTTCCATGACGGCTACGGTGACGCTGTGTTCTTGGGGGATTACTGCCGCACGGGCGTGAACGCCATCCTGATGCCGGGCGTCAAGGTCGGTGTTTACAGCGTGATCGGTCCCGGTGTTCTGCTCAATCGGGATGTGCCGGACAACACACTGCTCTATCAGGAGCAAAAGCTCTGCGAAAAACATTGGGGGCCTGAAAAATACGGTTGGTAAATCCTACAAACTTTTATCACCCGATTTCTTGCTTGATGGTTTCAAGCGATACTTTTGTGCAAAGAGTTCGTCAAAACTAACAAAAACATCACCTTGAATGTGTGCAAACTGTATATCCTTCGGAAAAACCTACGATCGTTTCTTTCGTTATTTTGCACAAATTGAACTGCTATGATTTGTGCACAATGCCTTGACTTTTGCATAAAATGTGCTATAATAAAGCCACAAAGCAACAGAAAGGAAGGATACACAATGACAGACACAGAAGTATTTGCTTTGGAAAAGGAGCTCATGAAAGAGATCGAGCACAAGAAGTTTTCTTGGCGCAAGGTTTTGGCCATCTTTGAATTGAGCGCAATCGCTGAGAATCACTGATTCTGTGGCGACCAAGCCTGAATTTTCATGCACCTGTTTTCGGACAGGTGCTTTTTTTTCGTGGAAAAAGGACGGAGGTATTTATGAAAGTTTGGAGAACAGCGGCGCTTCTATTGGCGGTAACGGCACTCGTTTTTCTTTTGGCATCCTGCCGCTCGGCGCAGCCAACAGCGGCGCAGGACAGTACCGTTTCGGATCCAATGTATGAGATCATTGCAGACGATCCTTTTGCTTAATCGGTGATTTGCCGCAGAAAAAAACATTGAAAATGTCATAATTATGTATTTATGCATTGAAAAGCGTGTGAAAGTATGGTATAATACAACGGTTAAATTTGTATTTTATACAGATGGGAGTTAGACTATGCAGGACAATCAGGTTTATGTGAATCCGCTTTGTTCCAGATATGCCAGTCGGGAGATGCAGGAAATCTTCTCCAACGACACGAAGTTCAGCACATGGCGTAAACTGTGGATCGCACTGGCGGAAAGCGAAAAGGAACTGGGTCTGCCGATCACAGACGAGCAGATCGAGGAAATGCGCCAAAATATCTACAACATCGACTATGCCAAGGCGGCAGAGTACGAGCACAAGATGCGGCACGATGTCATGGCGCACGTGCACACTTTCGGCGATGCGTGCCCCTCCGCCAAGGGAATCATCCATTTGGGCGCCACATCCTGTTACGTAGGGGACAACACCGACATCATCGTGATGCACAAGGGCTTGCTTCGCATCCGGGAGCTGTTGCTGAGCTGTATTGAAGCGGTTGCCGCCTTTGCCAAAAAGCACGCAGATCTGCCGTCTTTGGCGTATACGCATTTCCAGGCGGCACAGCCCACCACCATC
>JBJEQK010000009.1:0-20598 GCA_051881715.1 Acutalibacteraceae bacterium | reverse complement strand
AAAGACGGTGTCAAAGGTACGGGTGCATCTGTTTCCTGTTTTTACGATGCGCACATACCGAGTATGCGCTCGGTTATTATCAACTGCAAAAGCATAAACATCAAGGGCAAAGAGTGGTTTAAAAAGGCGTCTGCATTATCGGATGCTGTAGACATTTTTGCGAAAGTAGACGGAACAGTTCAAATCGAATTCACGTTTCGTGGAATTACAAAAACGATTGGTAAAATTTCGGAGGATGAATAATGGGCTTTAAATGCTTTGACGTTGTTTATTCGGTTGTATGCGAGGCGACGAAACGATTCTATCCCCTGTGGCGTCTTAATGAAGAAAACCTTGCGTGTCTCGAAAGCTACTGCGAAATCATCGACCACATAGGGAGTAACTCTTTTGCAAGCGGATATGAGGTACAGGTGGACGATATCAAAATGACGATAACGATAATCATGGAGTGCAGCAGTGTTCAGATATTAAAAAAAGACCGTGCGTTTTACGAGCTTGTTGATAGGTCTATAGAGACAAGTTTTTCGGCGGATCCAAATGGGAACTTAAATGTAAAATTTGTATTTCCGAGCCTTTGGGAAAGGGTTAGATAAAAGCACGGTACGCAAAAAGCCGAGGTACACCTTGTCGATGTATCTCGGCTTTAGAGACTTATATTTTATACGCTCCTCACGGAAAATTGTGGAATTTGTGCTTCGCACCGGGGAACCCCCGGCGAGGGTTCCCCACGCCAAAACAGTCCACCGGACTGTTTTGGCTCCCCTCCTGCGCTTTTCTTTTGTCAAGGTTTCGCCGACTGCGGTCGGCGACCAAAGGCGCCGCCTTTGGAATCCGCAAGCCTTTAAAAAGGCTTGACCGAAACTTTTAATCCCACAAAAACCCGTGATGAACCATTTTATTTTGTTTCGATCGGTGCGCCGTTGCGGAAGTAGATGCGTTTCACTCTCGGCAGGAAGGTGCACACGACCTCGTAGTCGAAGCTGTGGCACAGGTCGCCCAGCGTTTCCGCAGAGATGCATTCGTCCCCCATTCTGCCCAGAACCACGGCGTGATCGCCGACCTGTACGTCCGGGATATCCGTCACATCCACCATGATCTGATCCATGCAGACCTTGCCGGTGATGGGCGCTTTCTGTCCGTGGATGATGACCCAGCCCTTGTTCGTCAGACAGCGGTTGTAGCCGTCGGCATAGCCGATGGAGATGGTGGCGATCCTTCTTTCGCAGGGGGCGACATACACATGACCGTAGCCGATACCGGTGCCGGGTTCCACATCCTTGACGTGGATCACATGGCTGATGACCTCCATGGCCGGCGTCAAAGCGACCCTTGTTTTGTCCACCTCATCCGAGGGGTACATCCCGTACAGGGAAATGCCCATGCGCACCATATCGTACTGCTTGTCGAGCTCGATGATCCCGGCGCTGTTGCAGATATGCTTGATGGGGATAGAAACCCCTCGTTCCTCCAGCAGGGCGATAAAGCGGTCGAACAGGGCGGTCTGTTGGTTAGCCGTGGTCTTGTCGGCATAGTCCGCCTTGGCGTAGTGGCTGAACAGCCCTTCGATCTCGATGCCGGGGAGCAGGGAGATCTGCCGCACGGTGTCGGCGCTTTCTTCGCTGACCCGGAAGCCGATGCGGCTCATGCCCGTGTCCACGGCGACATGAATCTTTTTAACGATGCCCAAAGCGACAGCTGTGTCGGACAGGGTGCGGGCTTCGTCGTAGTTATAGACCGTGGGCGTGATGTCATAGCGCATCAGGTGGCTGTACAGCTTTTCGCTGGTGTAGGAGAGCACCAAAATAGGCTTCTGAATGCCGGCCTCCCGCAGGACGATACCCTCTTCCAGCGCGGCAACGGCGAAAAAGTCGGTTTTGCTCTCCAGCACTTTGGCAACGGGAACACTGCCGTGCCCGTAGCCGTCCGCCTTGACAACGGAACAGACCTTGACGCCCGGCTGTACACGGGCTTTCAGGGCGTCAAAATTGTGTACGATGGCATCCAAGTCCACCTTGGCGAAGCTTCTGCAATACAGGGGATTGATATGTTCCTGTGTCATGTCAGTTCATCTCTTTCACAACTTCTGTGATATTTTTTACGGCGATGCCCTCGTGCGACAGTGCCGCACGAATCTTGCTGACAAACGCCAGCGCCTTGGGGCTGTCGCCGTGTACGCACACGGAGTGGGGGCACAGCTCGATATAGTTGCCACTGATGGTCTTGACCTTGTGCTCCTTGATCATCAGGATCACCCGTTCCACAGCCTCATCCTCGTCGGTGATCATGGCGCCCGGCTTGCCTCTGGCAACCAAGGAACCGTCATCCTCGTAGGCTCTGTCGGCGAACACCTCCGCCGCATAGGGCAGACCGATCTCAGCGGCGGCCTTGAGCATACAGCTGCCGGACAGACCCAGCAGAATCAAGGTCGGGTCATATTCGTAAATGCCCTCGCAGACGGCACGGGCAAGCTTTTCGTCCTTGCCTGCCATATTGTACAGGGCGCCGTGGGGCTTGACGTGCTGCATGGAAACGCCGTTTGCCTTGCAAAAAGCGTCCAGTGCACCCACCTGATAGGTCATCAGCGCTTTGGCGTCTGTCGGCGAGACGTTCATATTTCTGCGGCCGAAGCCCTGCAGGTCGGGATAGCCGGGATGTGCGCCGACGGCAACGCCGTTTTCTTTGCACAGGGCAACGGTTTTGCCCATGACGGTGGGATCCCCCGCATGGAAGCCGCAGGCCACGTTGGCGGAGGAGATCAGCGGGATCACTTCGCTGTCCATACCAATGGTATAGGCGCCGAAGCTCTCGCCCAAATCGCTGTTCAGGTCAACACAGTACATAGCAATCAGTCCTTCAGCAAGGTATTTTTGACATCGGTAATAAACATATGTCCCGGGGCATGGGAAATTGCCAGAGGCGGTTTTGCGCTCATGACGGCAGACTGGGGCGTGACGCCGCAGCACCAGAACACGGGAATTTCCCCGTCATGGATGGTGACGCTGTCGCCGAAATCGGGCTTGTGGATGTCCGCAATGCCGATGGCGGCAGGGTCGCCGATGTGGATCGGGGCGCCGTGGACACGGGGCATGGAGGCGGTCACGGAGATCGCCTTGATGACATATTCCGGCTTCATGGGGCGCATACTGACCACGGTCTTGCCGTGGAAGATGCCCGCAGGCTGGGTTTCGATGTTGGTCATGTACATGGGCACATTTTTGCCCTCTTCAATATGGCGCACCGGCACATCTGCCGCCAGCAGTTCACTCTCAAAGGAGAAGGAACAGCCGATCAAGAAGTAGACGAAATCGTCCTGCCAGAGGGAGGAAATATCCGTCACCTCGTCCACAAGCTCGCCGTATTTCCAAATGCGGTACTTGGGGATGTCGGTGGCAATGTCGGCATTGTCCGCCATTCTTTTCACCAGACGGCTGCCCACATCGCCCACCTCCAAAATGGGGCAGGGCTTGGGGTTGCGCTGGGTAAAGAGCAGGAAGTCATACGCCTGCACCTTGGGCAGGATCAGCAGATTGCCCTGTGCATAGCCGTTGCACATACCGCTTGTCTGGTGGGTGATCTTGCCCTGTCGGATCAGCTCTCTGACTTCGCAGGGCTTCATTTCGGAATAGTCCATATCGTTCACCGCCGTTACCTTTCCATTAACATTTGATATTCCAGCATTTTCATGCGCTGTACATCTTTTTTGTAGATTTTGGCCGCCTCCTGCTGACGCACAGCGGTAAAGCGTACCTTGGTTCCGGGCTTTGCCTGGGCGATCAGCGGCAGATCGGCGGAGATCACCGTGGCAATTTTGGCATAGCCGCCGGTGGTTTGGCGGTCGGCCATCATGATGATCGGCGTGCCGGAAGCAGGAATCTGTACGGAACCCGTGGCTACGCCGTCGGACAGAATATCCACCCCGTTTTTGCTCTCGATCTTGCTGCCGTCCAGACGCACGCCCATGCGGTCGGACTTGTCCGTGACCGTGTAGGCTGTGCCGAGAAAAGTGCGCTTTCCGTCCTCGGTGAAATAGTCGTCTTGCGGTCCCGGAACCACACGCAGGGTGATCTCGGGCGGATAGGTGTCCGGGTTTACAGTGACCCGTTTGCCGATGAAGATCGGATCCATGGCGGTGCGCAGGGGAATCTCATCGCCGTTTTGCAGCTTTCTGCCTGCAAAGCCGCCCAGTCCCACCTTGAGGTTGGTGGAGAAGCTGCCCATCACATGGGGAATGTCGAATCCGCCCGCTACCGCCAAATAGCCCCGCATCCCGCTTTTTGCCATGCCCAGCTGCAATACACTGCCTGCGGACACGGGGATGGCACGGTACATCGGGATCTCCTCGCCGTCCAGCAGGGGAGACATATCGGCGCCGGTGAGGGCAAGGACGGTGTCGCAGTCAAAGGATGCGGTGACGCCCATCATCGTCATCTCCAAAGCGGCATCACCGGGCACATTCCCCGCAAGGATGTTGGCGATGCGCAAAGAGCGCAAGTCCATGGCGCCGTTGGGCGAAAAGCCGGACGCCATGTGCCCGAAGCGTCCCTCGTCCTGAATGGTGGTGAGAGGACCAGCCGAAAGAATGTTCATTCGCATACCGTTTCCTCCCGAATCTCCACCGTGTATGTACCTGCCTGCACCTGGGCAAGGATGGCGTTGTACTCGTCCTTGGAAATGGGGCAGAAGCGGATGTAGTCGCCGGCTTTGTACAGGATCGGCTCCTGCCGTGCGGCGTCGTAGGGCTTGATGGGAGTGCGCCCGATCAGCCGCCAGCCGCCGGGGGAAGCTAAGGGGTAGATGCCCGTCTGCTTGCCGCCGATGCCCACGGCGCCTGCCGGGATGCTGGTGCGGGGCGATTCGAGGCGGGGGGTCTCGATGCGGGGATCCATGCCGCCCAAATAGGGGAAGCCCGGCAAGAAGCCGAGCATATAGATCAGGTAATCCGTGCCTGTATGGATCGAGATCACTTCTTCTCTCGTCAAATCGTTCAGACGGCACACGTCGGGCAGGTCGGGGGCAAACTCGTCCTCGTAGCACACGGGAATCAGAAAGACCCGCTTTTTAAAATCGGCGGTCTTGGTGTCGTGGGACAGAATGCGCTCGATTGCCTTTTGAAGCTTTTCTACAGAGGTTTTGCACGGGTCAAAATAGACCGTAGCGGAGCAAAAGGTCGGGACGCACTCCCGTACGCCCTTGACCTTTCCTTTTTCCAATTCCGTTGCCAGAAAGCGGATGCGCCGGTTGACGCTCTCGCACATCTGTTGAGAAAACTGCACGGTGACAGCCGAATCACCGCAGGGCAGAAATTGCAGCGCATCCATATTATTCACCGAAAAATTTCAGTTCGTCCACTTTTTCAAACCATGTTTTGCAGGTGGTCTTGAGGGACAGCGCCTGCACCACCATTTCACGCATCAGCTGCACGATGGGCATATTGATCTCCAGACCGAAGCCGTCAATGGCGGGGATCAGCCAGCCGTACATATCGATCATGCCGTTTTCGCACGCCGTGATGCACACACGTTTTTCCAGCTCAGGGGTGTGCATGATGTCGATGTTTTCGCACAGGAAGGCGATAGAAGCGATCAGCGCATAGCAGCCCCAGTCGGAGACCGTGGCGGTGATGATGTTGTCGGTCTTGGTGCGCACCGCCAGTCCGCCGCCGCAGCCACAGTTGCACCTGCCCTTGCCGGCGTAGGGGATATACTGCGCCAAATGCTCGGCGATGGTGCCCATGCCCATTTCGTTGCCCAAGTCGCCGATGGCGATGTTGAGCACGCCCATCTCCTTGATCTTGTCAAACAAAGCGTCCTGCTTTGCTTCCAGCGCCGTCACGTCCAGACCGATGGCGTTGTGGTATTTGCCCTCTGCGTTGGCGCCGGGGCACTCGATGCTCACCACGGCCTTGGGCGGGAGCGCCGAGACGATCTCTTCTGCCTGTGCCGCCGCCTTGTCGGCGTCCTTGGTGAAAACGACCATGCCCATGGATACGGGGATATTGCGAAGTTCATTGAAATCTTCCTGCAAATGCAGACCCACACACGCCGCCATATGCTCCACCGCCTTGCGGTTTTCCTCGGGGCAGATCACCACGGGCTTGGCGCCGAACGCCTTGACCAGCGCACGGGCAAGGAGCATGGAGGAGATGATGCCATCGGTTTCGGCGTGCTTAAAGGGACGCAGAACGAAGCCGGTCATGATATAGACGATGTCCCCCTCGCCCACCGTTGCCACCAGCTTCTGTGCCGCATTCATGCAAAGGGGCATACCGGTATATTCTCTGGACGCCTTGTAGAGGATCTTGCAAACGCCGTAGCCTCTGGGGTCAAGGTTGGCGATGTCGTCCAGACTCTGTCCGAGATTGAGAATGGTCAATTCCTGCTGTGTCATAACAAGCACCTCTTATCAGTTCGTCGCTTCCATAAATTCACGAAGGACTTCGTCCTGGATCGCCTTGAGAAGCTCCGGCGCTTTGCCGCCGCAGGGCTTGCCGTCCAGCTCCTCGCAGGCAAGGCAGAGAGAGCCGGAGGAGGAGACGATGATCTCGTCCGCGTTGCGCAGCTCATCCATGGTGTATTCGGTCTCGTCCACGGCGATGCCCAGCTTTTTGCACGCCTTGATCAGGTGCGCTCTGGCGATGCCGGGGAGGATGAGGTGGTCGGTGGGCGCCGTTTTGAACACGCCGTTCTGGAGAATGGAAACGTTGCTGTGGGCGCACTCGGTCACCCGTTCGCCTCTGTGGAAGATGGTTTCCTGACAGCCCATTTCCGTCGCTTCCTGCGTGGCGATGACGCTGGGAATCAGGTTGAGGGTCTTGATGTTG
The DNA here is from genome assembly GCA_051881715.1 of Acutalibacteraceae bacterium. Classification (GTDB taxonomy): domain Bacteria; phylum Bacillota; class Clostridia; order Oscillospirales; family Acutalibacteraceae; genus UBA1425. The sequence goes on along the minus strand of JBJEQK010000009.1, from coordinate 13,778 downwards.
CAGTGCAGGAAACGGGTGTCCTCCTTAGAGCGAACCTTGATCTTCTTGTAGGTATCTTCAATATCCTTTTCTTTGAGCGTGATCCAGAGGTTGGCTTTGGAACCGTCGGTGGGGAAGGCATGGTTGCGCATCCCGGTGCCTCTGGTGGCCTGCCAGTAGACGAACTGGCTGCCGCAGTCCAGCTTGTTGACCATGTCCTGCAAAATTGCCTTCATCTCGTCCTTGGGCATACCGAGGTCAATACGAAGCAGTGCGGCGGAATTGTAGAAACGGTCGATGTGTTCATCCAGCGCAAAGATCTTGTAGTTGCGGCTGTAGGTGGCGTCGTAGACGCCGTCGCCGAAATAGCTGACGCGGTCATTCATGGGAATGACCATGTTTTCGATCTCATCGTATTTGCCGTTGTAGTACCCAAGCGTTTTCATTTTGACATTCTCCTTATAAATGAATTTCCATAAAAAATGGCGTACTTTCCGCGGAAAGACACCATTGCCAAGGGTAATTATAGTCTATTGCAAATTCTTTGTCAATAAAAAGCGAAGATTTTTTTAGCATATGCAGTCGGCTTTTATGCATAAAATGCGGGAAGTTTTGCATATTTATTATTTCTTAAGGCTGTCTTAAGAAAATCTTAATGGAATGTATTCTTGATTTCACAGTAATTCCAACTTATAATATATGCAGGTTCGCAAGCAAAGGTGTGCCAAAAAGGAAACGGAGGAAAGATATTTATGCTCAAACGACTGCACATTTACTGCAAGGAACGCTATCCCATCATCCCGAGACTGCTGCTGGGATTCATCGTCTTTTGCGAAATCTATTTCATCATCCTGATGAACAGCGGCATCACGGATTTTCAGTTCGGCATACAGGAATGCATCGGCGGCTTTACGGTGTTCGCGTTTCTTTTGTGGCTGCGCATTGCCGATGACCTGAAGGACGACGAGACGGACAAGGTGCTGTTCCCGGACAGACCGCTGGCCAGCGGCCGGGTACACAAAAAAGATGTGGTGATCGCCTGTGCCCTTGTGCAGGCGGCGGCCGTAGTGCTGCACATCCTCTTTATGCCGCCGCGCAGCTGGATCTTTTTCGGCATTCTGTACTTCTACGGATTTTTGATGAGCAAATGGTTCTTTCAAAAGAGCAAGATCCAGCCCAGCCTTCCGCTGGCGCTGGTGACCCACAACCCGGTGCAGGCGTTTGTGAATCTGTACATCATTGCCTTTACCTGTATCAAGTACCCGGCGGTAAAGCCCTTTTCCTTATATACGATTCTGGCGCTGTTCACGCTGTACTTCCCGGCGCTGATCTGGGAGATCTCCCGCAAGATTCGCGCACCGAAGGACGAGACGGCATACGTCACCTATTCCAAGCTGTTCGGCTACAAAAAAGCGACCCGTTTCGTCCTGCTGATCACATGGGTGGATATTTTGACAAACCTGCTGCTCGTGTGCAATCTCAACCGCATCTCCGTGGTGGTTCTGCTGCTGTTGGTGTCGTGGATGACGTGGAAGTTTGCACAGTTCATCCGTGACCCGGAGCGGTTTACGCTGGTGAAAAAAGTGGAGCTGTATACCTATTTACAGGAGACGACCATGCTTCTGACGGTTGCGGCGTTTTTGATTTGGGGGAGGATATGATGTACGGAACCAAAGCCGATCACCTGATCGCCATGCAGCGGGAGGGTATCTGCGTACCGCCCTTCGATGTGATTCCCTTTGAGGATATGGTCAGGGACACGTCCTATGTGGACGCTGTTTTGCGCACGGTGGGGGAGGAGGATATTGCAGCCCTGAGCCGGGCGCTCCGGCAGGCTGTCCGGGAGCAGATCAGCGTGCACTACACCCCCACCATCTGCTGCGACTGCGTTTCCGTCCGCTCCAGCTGTACACTGGAGGACGGCGCAGGCAGCAGTTTTGCCGGACAGTTCGAGACATATCTGCGTGTGGCGAAGGAGGATATCCCTGCACGCATTGCAGACTGCGTGTGTGCGCTGTACAGCGAGAATATTTTGCGGTACGTCCGGGGAAGAAAATTGTCTATTCGGGCACTGCGGATGCACGTGATCGTTCAGCAGATGGTCGAAGCGGAGCTGTCGGGCGTGATTTTTACCGCAAATCCCCAGGGCATCCTCAACGAGAGCGTGATCATCGTCGGGAAAGGGACGGGGGACAATGTGGTGGAGGACAGGGTGGAGACCACCGCCTACTACTGCAACCGCACGGACGACGTGTACTACTACGACGGCAGGGAAGATCTGCTGGCGGAGCAGACTGTCCGCTCTCTGCTGCAAACCGCCGACCGCATCCGCACCCTGTTCGGGACGGAATCGGATGTGGAATTTTGCATCGCGGACAACCAAATTCGGTTTTTGCAGGCAAGACCCATTACCACCTTGCCGGACAAGGCGCCGCTGGTGTTGGACAACAGCAACATCGTGGAGAGCTACCCCAACCTGAGCCTGCCGCTGACCGTCTCCTTTGTGGAGCGGATGTACGCAGGCGTGTTCAAAAGTGCCAGCCGCCGCATCCTGAAAAACGATACACAGCTGGAAAAGTATGCGGACGTTTTTGCCAACATGGTCGGTCATGCCAACGGCCGCCTGTATTATAAGATCAGCAACTGGTACACCATGCTGCACTTTTTGCCCTTTCACCAAAAGATCATTCCCGTCTGGCAGGAGATGCTGGGCGTGCGCAACAAACAGCAGGACGCAAAGCCTGTGCACCTGCCGGCGCCGGTGCGAATGATGACATACGTCCATGCGTTCACCGAGATCCTTTCGGCGCCGAAAAATATGGAGTGGCTGAACCAGAAGTTCGAGGCGGTCTATGCCCGCTTCCGGCAGGATTTCCGCCCCGATATGCCGCCCCGGGAGCTGCTGCGGCTGACGGAGGACATCGAGCGGGAACTGCTGGCGGACTGGGACATCACGCTGATGAACGACACCTACGCCTTTATCTTCACGGGGCTGCTGAAAGCGCACCTGCGCAGAAAATATCCCGACCATGAGGCACGGGCGAACCGCTGTATTGCCAAGGTCAGCAACATCGAGAGCATGAAGCCCATCCGTGCCATGCTGCGGCTGGCGGCGGAAAAGGATGCGCTTTCCGAAGCGGACTTCGAGCGGCGTCTGCAAGGGTATATCGAGCTGTACGGCGACAGAAGCCCGGAGGAACTAAAGCTGGAGAGCGAGACGTTCCGCACCGACCCCGACCGCCTGCGCCGGCAGATCGACGCCTATGCCGCCGACCCGGCACACCTGCGGCAGATGCTCGAATCCCACGCCCCGGCGGCAGCGGATCTTGCGCAGGAGGATCGGGTGAGCACGTATCTGCTGCAAAAATGCAAGCGGGGCATCGCCCAAAGGGAGATTTCCCGGCTCAACCGCAGCCGCATTTTCGGGATGTGCCGCACGGTGGTGCTGGCCATCGGCGAAACGCTGGCGGCACACGGCTGTATCGACGAAAAACGGGATGTGTTCTACCTGACGTATGCGGAGCTGTACGCCCTTGCCGAGCGGGAAGCGCCCATGCAGCAGATCGTTTCGCAAAGAAAGGCGCAGTACGACCTTTTTGCCGCCCTGCCCGTCTATTCCCGCATCCTCTTTGCCGACAAGGAATTTGACAAATCCCACACCCGCATCAATGCGCATCGCTTCCGCCGCAGTCAAAACCGACTGTCCGGCACACCCTGCTCCAACGGCGTTGCCGAGGGAGAGGCGCTGGTGGTGGAGGACATCCACAAGATGCGCAGTGCCGAGGGGAAGATATTGATCGCCAAAATGACCGACCCGGGCTGGGTGTTCCTGCTGGCGTCCGCCAAGGGTATTGCCTGCGAAAAGGGTTCGCTTCTGTCCCACTCGGCGATCATCTCCCGGGAGCTGAAGCTGCCCGCCGTGGTCGGCGTGGAGGGCTTGACCGAGACGATCGAAAACGGCGATCTCGTCCGGCTGGACGGCACCGCCGGCACCATAGAAAAAATACAATCTTACCAAAGGAGAGAGAAAAAATGAGATGCATCCGATTCGATAAAGAGAAAAAATACGTGGAGGATTTTCTGTCCCTGCCCAAGCGCCTGTATGCGGCGGACAGGAACATGGAGGATCCCAAGCAGACGAAACAGCTTCTGCTGGGTACCCACCCCTTGAGCAAATACTTCACGCTGGACAAATTTTTGGTCTACGACGGGGAAACGGCAGTCGGTCGCTTTGCCGTCACGACCTACCCGCAGGACGATACGGCGTACCTCGGCTTTTATGAGTGCGTCCACAACGACCGTGCGGCCAAGTTCCTGTTTGATACGGCGTACAGCTTCGCCAAAAGCCGGGGATGCTCCCGTCTGGTGGGACCCGTGGACGCCTCCTTTTGGATCAAGTACCGGCTGAAAACCAACTTTTTCAACATCCCGCCCTACACCGGTGAGCCGTACAACCAGAGCTGGTATCTCAAGCAGTTCACCGACAACGGCTTTTCGGTCTGGCATCACTACACGTCCAATATGTACCGCCCCATCGAGGCGGACTACGCCAACGAAAAGTACAGCGACCGTCTGCAAAAATTTTTGCAGGAGGGCTATGAGATCATCAGCCCGGACATGAAGGACTACGCACAGATCATCGACGAGCTGTACGGTCTGCTCACCGAGCTGTACAAGGATTTCCCCACCTACAAGCCCATCGAAAAAGCCGACTTCGTCTCCATGTTCTCCAGCTACAAGACCATCATGCTCCCGCAGATGGTCAAGCTCGCCTACTACAAGGGCAAAATGGTGGGCTTCTTTTTGAGCGTGCCTAACTTCGGCAATGCGGTCTACCACCTGAATCCTTTGAACATCCTGAAGATTCTGCGCACCAAGGCAGACCCGCAGGAGTACGTCATGCTGTATATGGGCGTGGATCAGGCGCACAAGGGTCTGGGCAAAGCGCTGGCCGGCTCCATCATGGACGCTCTGCGGGGCACGGGACTGCCGAGCATCGGCGCCCTTGCCCGGGACGGAAAAGTTACGCAGAACTACGGCGACGATCTGATCGAGGGCAAATACGAATATGTACTGTTGGAAAGGGCTGTGGAGGGATGACGGATTTTCAGGCGCTGCTTCGCGCGGCACACCGCAAGTGGCACGACCGGGAGTTTATCTTTGAAAAGAAGGACGGGGAGTATTCCCCGATTACCTACGGCGCCTTTCTCGAGCAGGCGGCGTCCCTTGCGGCAAAGCTTTTGGAGCTGGGACTTGCGGGGAAGCGGATCGTGCTGTTCGGCAAAAACAGCACCCGCCTCATGCTCGCCGATTTGGCAGTGCTGGCGTTTGTGGGCACGAGCGTCAACGTCTCCTTTGCCACCTCTGCGCAGGAGCTGGCGGAAATGCTGGAGCTGATCCGCGTGTCCGCCGTCCTGTACGACCCGATGATGCAGTCGGTGATCGACGAGGCGGCGAAGCAGTGCCCGAAGGTGCAGTTTTTCAGCTTTCAGGAGATCCTCCCCGCAGCGTCGGCGGCTTCCCTGTCCGATTTTCCAAAAAGGGATCCTGACACGTGCTGTAAGATCGTCTTTTCCAGCGGCACCACGGCAAATCCCAAGGCAGTCATGCTCTCCATGCGCAACATCTTGGCAGGCTGGGAGCCGCTGTATCGGCGTGCGCCCTTTTGCGAGACGGATGTCATCTACCTGTTCCTGCCCCTGCACCACACCTACGCCAACATCTGCAACTTTTTGTACTGCTTCTTTTCCGGCGCACAGCTCTATCTGTGCAGTTCCATCGAAACCATGACGCAGGAGCTTTTGCAGGTGGAACCCACCATGTTCTGCGCCGTGCCGCTGATCTTTCGCAGACTCTATGAACAGTACGGGGAACGAATTTCCGAAGCCTTCGGCAGGCGCATACGTTACCTGTTTTGCGGCGGCTCCCGCTTTGATCCGCAGCTGCGCCGATTTTATAAGGAACACGGACTGCCGATGGCGGAGGCGTATGCCATGACGGAGACAGCGTCCTCCTTCAGCGTGGAGTACCCCAACAGGGACGATTTTGAGAGCATGGGCACTGTCTATGAAAATCTGAATGTGCGCATCCTGCACCCGGACGCACAGGGGGTGGGCGATATCGTCGCCAAGGGGGAGGCTGTGTTTTTGGGCTATGCCGAAAACCCTGCGCTGACCGCCAAGGCGTTTACCGAGGACGGCTACTTCATCACCGGCGACTGCGGCTATATCCGAAACGGCAAGCTCTACCTCACCGGCAGAAAAAAGCGTGTGCTCATCGGGGAGGACGGGGAGAATATTTTCCCGGAGGATATTGAAAATAAGCTGCGCTCCCTTTGTCCGCAGCTTGTGTCCGTGCGGGTGTTCAGCAAAAACGGACGGCTGGAATGCACCCTGACATTTGCAGAAAACAGTGCGCCCGACCCCGACGCTCTGCTGGCGGCATACAACGCCTACGCCGCCAAAAAGAACCGCATTCAGGCGTATACACTCGTTCCCCTGCGTGCCGATGCGACCCTTTGCAAAAGCTGACCACAACAAATATAAAGAACCCTGCGGATCCGCTGTGTGCGGTGTCCGCAGGGCTTGTCGTTTCGGGAAGATTTACAGATGGAACAGCTTTTGCAGTGCCTTGTATTCGCCGATGACAAAGATTTTTTCTTCGGCAGTCAAAACCATGTCGGGGGTCACGGTCGTGTTCATGGAACCGTTCTGCTTGATGGCGATGATGTTGACGTGGTACTTTTGGCGGATGTCCAGCTGTCGGATGCTCATGCCGACCCAGGACTTCGGCACCGACACCTCGATGATGGCGTTCTTTTCGCCCAGCTCGATGTAGTCGCGGATATGGTTGGAGCTGTAGCGGATGGCTGTCCATTTGGCGATCTGCTTTTCCGGGTAGACGATGTCGTCCGCGCCGTTGCGCAGCAGGAATTTTGCCTGCACATCCCGTGCCGCACGGGACAAAACGTGTTTGGCGCCCAGCTCCTTCAAAAGGGAGGTGGTCTCCAAGGAGCTTTGGAAATCGTTGGCGATGGTGACGATGCAGACGTCGTAGTTATCTACGCCCAGAGAGCGCAGAAATTCCACATTGGTGCTGTCGCCGATCTGTGCGTTGGTGACATAGGGCAGGATGTCGTTGATCTTTTCTTCGTCGTGATCCACCGCCATGACCTGATGATCCATGGCGTTGAGCTGCATGGCGATATGTTTTCCGAATCTTCCGATTCCGATCAGCAGTATAGATTTCATCGTATTCCTCCTCAGCCGACTGTGATGGTTTCCAGCGGCAGTCTCGATACATTTCTGTGCGTCCCGGAGAGCGCGGCGAACACCAACGTCAGACCGCCCACTCTGCCGAAGAACATCAGCACGATCAGGATAAGTCTCGAAGCGGTGCACAGCGTGGGGGTGATCCCCAGCGTTAGACCCACAGTGCCCACGGCGGACGCCGTTTCAAACAGGCAAGTGAGAATCGGCAGACCCTCGATGATGCTGATGCAAAGACCGCCCACGGAAAACAGCACCACATACAGCACCATGACCGTTGCGGCGTTGCGCACCACGTTGGCGCCCACCCGCCTGCCGAACAGATCCACGTCCTCCTTACTGCGGAAGGTGGCGAGGGAGTTGGCGATCAGGACGGCGACGGTGGTCGTTTTGATGCCGCCGGCCGTGGAGCCGGGGGAGCCGCCGACCATCATGAGAATGATCATGAGCGCGCGCCCGGCCTCGGACATTTCGCTCAGGTTCGCCGTATTGTAGCCCGCCGTGCGGGCGGTGACAGACTGGAACAGTGCCGCCAGCACCCGTTCGCCCACGGGCAGTTCCGGGTATTCAAACAAAAAGATCAGGAAAGCGGGCACGAAGATCAGGATCACCGTGCTCAGCAGGATGACCTTGCTTTGCATCCGATAGCGCCGGAAGTGCAGCCGCTTAGTTGCCACATCCTCCCAGGTGAAAAAGCCGATGCCGCCGATGATGATCAACAGCATGATGACCACGTTGATCAAGGGGTTTCCCCTATAAGCGGTCAGGGAGACGTAGGGGGCATCGGGGGTGCCGGTCAGGTCAAAGCCGGCGTTGCAGAACGCCGAGACGGAGTGGAACACGGACATCCAGATGCCCCGCGGTCCGTAGTCTTTGTAAAATACGGGCAGCATGACTGCGGCGCCGAGAAACTCCAGCAAAAAGGTTGCCCGCAGGATAAAGCCCGTCAATCGAACGATCCCGCCGACCTTCGGCACGGACAGCGCCTCCTGCATGGTGCTGCGCTGCATCAGGGAGATTCGCTTGCCCGACAGCAATGCAAAGGCGGCAGACATGGTCACCACGCCCAGACCGCCGATCTGGATGAGCAGGAGGATCACGGCCTGTCCGAACCCTGACCAGCAGCTTGCCGTGTCCTGCACCACCAGCCCCGTTACGCATACGGCGGAAACGGAGGTGAACAGCGCCTGACTGAAGGGCACATTGCCGTTTTTGGCGGAAATGGGGAGCATGAGAAACAAGGTTCCCACAAGAATCACGATGAGAAAGCCGAAGGTGATGATCTGAAAGGTGGACAGGTGCTTTCTCGGAGTACCGATTTTGTCCGTGATGTTTCACTTCTTTCTACGAAACAGTGCGCAAAAAAACTCAGGCAGTCACGCTTTTTCATACCTGAGTCATGAAGTTGATTTACAATCGGCATTATAGCAAATTTTTTTTGATTGTCAACTGTTTTCCGAAAAATGTCGGAATTTGTGCCGTAAAAAGGCAAAAGCGGACTGTTTTCTCTTTTTTGAAAACAGTCCACAAATGGTTCATTGCTTTTTACAGCTTTCGCAGCTGCCGCAGCCGCAGGAACAGCCGATGCACCCGCCGCTTTTTTTGCGGCGCAGGACATGGCGCAGGGCGAAAAACAGGGCAAGGGCGATCAGGGCGAGCAGTACATAGTCCAGCGGTTTCATACAAAGAGCCCTCCGATCTGATACGCGGCAAACCCCACGACCCAAGCGACAACGCACTGCAGCACCACCACGCCGAGGGTCTGGATACGGGACGCCAGTTCACGCCGCAGGGTGGCAACGGCGGCGACGCACGGCGTATACAAAAGGGTGAACAGCAGGAAGCTAACGGCGGACAGGGGCGTGAAACAGGCGGTCAGCGCCTGACTGAGGGCGGCGCTGTTCACGCCCAGCAGGACGCCCAGCGTGGACACCACGGCTTCCTTGGCGGTGAAGCCGGACAACAGCGCCGTGGCAATGCGCCAGTCGCCGAAGCCGAGGGGACGGAAGATGGGTGCAATCGAACGGCCGAGCGCCGCCAAAAGGCTGTCGGCGCTGTCCTGCACCACATTCAGGCGGGAGTCAAAGGTCTGCAAAAACCAGATGATGACCGTTGCCAGCAGAATGACGGTAAATGCCTTTTGCAAAAAATCCCTTGCCTTTTCCCACATCAGCAGTCCCACGCTCTTGGCAGAGGGGAGGCGGTAGTTGGGCAGTTCCATCACAAAGGGAACGGGCTTGCCGCGAAAGAGGGTGTTTTTGAACAGGAGCGCCATCACGATGCCCAGAAGCATCCCCGACAGGTACAGACCGATCATGACAAACGCACGGTGCTTTTGGAAGAATGCGGCGCAGAACACGGCGTAGATGGGGATCTTGGCGGAACAGCTCATGAACGGGGTCAGCAGGATGGTCATCTTGCGGTCCCGCTCCGAGGACAGGGTGCGGGTCGCCATGATCGCCGGGACGGAACAGCCGAAGCCGATGAGCATGGGGACGAAGGAGCGTCCCGAAAGACCGATCTTGCGCAGCAGCTTATCCACGACGAACGCCACACGCGCCATGTACCCCGTGTCCTCCAGAACGGACAGGAAGAAGAACAGCACCACGATGATCGGCAGGAAGCTGAGCACACTGCCGACGCCCTCGAAAATGCCGTCGATGATCAGACTGTGGACGACGGGATTGATGCCGTAGGCGGTAAGCCCCCTGTCGGCCAGCGCCGTTACAGCGTCGATGCCCATGGCGAGAAGATTCGAGAGAAACTTCCCGATCACGTCAAAGGTCAGATAAAAGATGCCCAGCAAAATGAGAATAAATACGGGCAGAGCGAGATATTTATGGGTAAGGACGCTGTCGATTCGGACACTGCGTTTGTGTTCCCGGCTCTCTTGACAGCGCACGACTGTGGCGGCGCAGACCTTTTCGATGAAGTTGTAGCGCATATCGGCGAGGGCGGCGTTGCGGTCAAGCCCCGTTTCAAACTCCATCTCGATGATGCTGTGCTCCAAAAGCTCCTGTTCGTTTTTGGACAGCGCCAGCCGCTCCTCGAAGGAGGCGTCCCCCTCGATCAGCTTCACGGCGCAGAACCGGGCGGAAACGCCGATGCGCTCGGCGTGATCCTCGATGATGTGGGTGGCGGCATGGATACAGCGGTGCACCGCACCGTCGGGACAGAAGTCGTAGACCTTCGGGGTGATGCGGCTTTTGGCGACATGGGTGATCTGCCGCACCACCTCGGAAACGCCCTCGTTTTTGATGGCGCTGATGGGAATCACGGGGATGCCCAGCTGCTCGGACATTTTGCGGATGTCCACGGTGCCGCCGTTGCCGCGCACCTCGTCCATCATGTTCAGGGCGATGACCATGGGGATCTTCAGCTCGATCAGCTGTAAAGTCAGGTAAAGGTTGCGCTCGATGTTGGTGGCGTCCACGATGTTGATGATGCCGTCCGGTTTTTCGTTCAGCACGAAATCCCGCGTCACGATCTCTTCCTGCGAGTAGGGGCGGATGGAGTAGATGCCCGGCAGATCGACCACGGTGCAGTCAGCGGCGCCCTTGACGGCGCCGTACTTGCTGTCCACCGTGACGCCGGGGAAGTTGCCGACGTGCTGGTTGGAGCCGGTCAGGGCGTTAAAGAGGGTGGTTTTGCCGCAGTTCTGGTTTCCGACAAGGGCGAATTTCATTGTGCGGCACCCTCTTCCACATCAATTTTTGCGGCGTCCTCCTTGCGGATGGTCAGCTCATACCCGCGCAGGCGGATCTGGATGGGGTCGCCCAGAGGCGCGACCTTTTGCACGCAAACCACGGTTCCGGGGATCAGTCCCATATCTAAAAGCCGCAGGCGCAGCGCACCCTCTCCGCCGACGGCGGTGATGCGTGCGCACTTGCCCACAGGCAATGCACTCAGCTTCATAAAAACACCTCACGCTTTGATTATTAGCGCAAACTAACTTCAATCCTGAATGTTAGCACAACCTAACTCAAATGTCAATCCCCTACACAAAAAATTGATCAAAGGAAAATAACGCCGTTTTGCAATAAAAGCTTTACAAGGGTAGTATAATGTGTTATGATACCCTATGCAGGAAAAGTTTGCGCCATGCATATACGGACGGAATGGGAGAGTGGGCGTATGAACAAACAAAAACGATACAGGATCATCATGCTCTCTGCGGCGCTGTTTGTGCTGGCGGATCTGTTTGTGCTGGCATTTTTGCTAAAACCCCTGTACAAAGAAAAGCCCGCTTCCGTCCCGACGACGACCCGGGCGATGACGGTGCCCATTGTCTATGACGAGCCGGAAACGGGTGCATCCGACGCACCGGCGCAGACCGATACGCTGACCATCTCCTTCGTGGGGGACTGTATGTTTGCCAGCAACCACGGCCGTACCGCCCAGGGCAGTTTCAATTATATGGCGTCCTACCAACCCACCACCTATTTTTTGAAGCATTTTATCGACCTGTTCCATGGGGACGATTTCACCATCGGCAACTGCGAGGGCGTCCTGTCCGACAGCGAATTGCAGGAAAAGACGGTCACCACGGAGATCGCCTTTTGGTTCAAAGGTCCCGCAAGACACGCTGAGATCTTTCGGGATTCCGGCATTGAGCTGGCAAGCGTGGTCAACAACCATTCCCACGATTTCGGTCAGCAGGGCAGTGACGATACCGAAGCGGCGCTGGAAAGCGTGGGTGTTCTGCCCGGTCGCAGAAATCAAGTGACCTACACCACCCTCAAGGGGCAAAAGGTGGGTGTGCTGTGCTGTTCGCTGTACAGCTACGACTATATGAAGGATATTCGCCCCAAGGTCTACGAGATGAACAACGAGGGCTGTGACCTGAAGATCATCTACTTCCACGGCGGCATCGAAAACGAGACCCACCCCGAGGACTGGAAGATCCGTGCCTGCCGGGAGCTGGTGGACGCCGGCGCAGACATCGTTGTCGGTTCCCATCCCCATGTATTGCAGCCCATGGAGATCTACAAGGGCAAACCCATCGTCTATTCTCTGGGCAATTTCTGCTTCGGCGGCAACATCCATCCGCCCAAAAATACCGCCGTCTATCAGGCGGTGTTCACGCTGGAGAGCGGCACCATCGCCGGCAGGGAGGACGTGATCATTCCCTGCCAGACCTATTCCGGCGCAGACAACAACTATCAGCCGTATATCGTCACCGACGAGGGCAAAAAGCAGGAGATCCTGCAATTTATGCAATCGCCGGTGTAACAGAAAGAGGATTTTATGCGCATGAAAAAAACGCTCTTACGCCTTTTGTGTTTGCTGTTGGCGCTTTTGCTCATGGGACTGTCCGTCTCGGCGGCACAGACCGAGACCGAAACGGAACCCGAAGCCGAAACCGAGAGCGAGGCATCCGTTGTGACGAAGCAGTACGCACGGGATGAGCTGGTCTGCACCTACACCTTCACCACCTATGGCTACGGGCACGGCGTGGGTATGAGCCAGCTGGGCGCCGCGGCGTATGCGGACACGGGCGGACGCTTTCGCTGGAACTATGTGCAGATTCTCCTGCACTACTACCCCCAGACCCACATGGCGTATGAGGAGGATATTCCGTCCGTCATGACACGGGGCGGCGTGTCCTACAACACCAGAGAGTACCTTGCCCACACCACCTATGCCGAGATCGGCAGCTACGCCTCCGCGCGGCATACCGAAGCGGTCAAGGCACAGATCGTGGCGGTATATACATTTTTGAAAAACCACGGTTATTCCGTTTCCGCCGGCAGTATCGCCTACACCTCCAAAACGCCCAATTCCCTGATCTACGACTGTGTGGATGCGGTCATCGGGCAGTATGTGGCGTATGAAAACGGCGGTGCGGCAACAGGACTGTTTTCGGCAAGCTTCCCATCCTGGACAGCCTCCTCCGGCAAGACTTGGGGCGGCAGTGACTACACGGGACTTTCCGGCGGTCTGTACAGTCCCGAGACGGTCAGCGTGCGCACCGTGACCATGGATGCGCAGGACATCGTTGCCATCGCCAATACATACAATGCCGGCAAATCGGACGACAAAAAGATCCACCTTTCCGGCGACCCGTCCACATGGCTGGAGATCGTGGAGCATGACGGGTGCTACAGCGAGAATATCGGCTATGTGACGAAGCTGCGCATCGGCGACCAAACCATGTCGGGCAATGCGTTTCGCACATTGCTGTTCCGTGTGTCCGGCGTACCGGGACTGCGCAGTCACTGCTTCAGTCTGCGCTACGACCTCGTCCCCGGGCAGGATGTGCCCGTGAACGAGCCGGAGACAACGACCCCCTTGCAGGACAACTGAATACAAAAAGGTTCATCACGGTTTTTTTGTGGGATTAAGAGTTTCGCTCAAGCCTTCCCAAAGGCTTGACAGCTTGTCGAAAAAGTGATTTCTGCAAGCAGGGGCGGCATGAATTGGTGCAGTGCCGCTGTTTTCGGTTTCTTCTGCACTGTCGTGTATGCGCTTGGGCAACGTCATCGGCAGCTTGGCTCCCCTGCGAGGCAATGTCATTAACTTAAGAACGAA
>JBJEQK010000008.1:0-4686 GCA_051881715.1 Acutalibacteraceae bacterium | reverse complement strand
GCCTTTAAAAAGGCTTGAGCGAAACTTTTAATCCCACAAAAAACCGTGATGAACCACAAAAAAGGCGGGTTTTTAGATGCGAATAACTGTAAAGAACAATTATCTGGTTTTTCCTGTGAATACGCTGGCAACAGGTAAACGGTTAACTTTTAGTCGGGATAATAAAACGGTTTACGATTTAAATATAAAGATTGATTATTTTGATCCGAATTTTTATGCCTATATTGATGTTTCAAGGTTTATCGGACAAACGGTAGATCTATCGGTCAGTCCGCAAATAAAACTGGAATTTCGTGTTTCCGATGAAATAGATCGTGATCATTTGTACAGTGAGCCCATGCGTCCGCAGATTCACTTTACAACGAAAAACGGGTGGATCAACGACCCGAACGGTCTGATTTTTATAGATGGTACATATCATATGTTCTACCAATATAATCCCGCCGAAAGCAACTGGGGGAATATGCATTGGGGACACGCGACAAGTACGGATTTGCTGCATTGGACAGAGCAAAAAACAGCCCTTTTTCCTGACGAGAGAGGCACTATGTTTTCGGGTTGCGGCGTTTTAGATGAAAAAAATCTGCTCGGCAAGAATACCGACACGAAAAAAGCCGCTTTGCTCTATTATACAACAACAGCGCCTTTTGCCCAGTGGCTTTCCTATTCTACCGATGGTTTTGCAACAATCGAAAGGTATTCAGATCATCCGATAATTCCGCACATTGTAGATGGAAACCGAGACCCTAAGGTCATCTTTTGCGATGAACTGGATTGTTATCTATTGGCACTCTATTTGAAGAACGATATTTATTGCATTTTCAAGTCTGACGATTTGGTGAATTGGGACGAATTGCAACGGCTGAGATTGCCGGGGAATGATGAATGTCCCGATATTTTCCCGCTTAAAACGCAAGACGGAGACCGCAGATGGGTTTTCAGCGGTGCTCACGGCAGATATCTGGTCGGAAGTTTTGAGGACGGTATATTTAAACCCGAACAAGAGGCAATTTCTCAACATTACGGTGATTCCGCCTATGCGGCACAGACCTTCAGCAATCTTCCGAATGGCCGTATTGTCCAAATTGCATGGGATAGATGGAATATTCCGGCTATCGGATTTAACGGACAAATGGGAATACCGACCGAACTTTCGCTGCATTTGTTTGATGGCATATATTATCTTGAAGCAATGCCGATAAAAGAAATTGAAACCTTGTATAACAGTTCCGAGCATTATAAAAATATAAAGACCTCATGCAATAATGATTTTTCCGTGCGGCTTAAGGATACACCGTATATCTTTAAAATAGAGGGTATGCATAATGGCTGCGGTGTAACAAAAATGCAGGTTTTCGGGAGAAAAATTCAATTGGATTTCAATAAAAACGAAATAACCGTCGGAAGAAACTGTGCGCCGATTACATTGACGTCAGCAAAAAACAATATTACAATTATTGTGGACAGGTGCAGTATCGAAATATTTGCAGACGGCGGTAAAATTTATATGTCCTGTTTAGATAACGATACGCTTTGTGATCGCAATATACCGTATTTCTTGATCAGATCCGACAGCGAAACGGTGATTGAAACCATGGAAATACACGCATTACATTCTATTTGGTGATAACTGTATGAAAGCTTTATCCTTCGGAGAAATATTATGGGATGTTTATCCGGACAAAAAGTGTTTAGGCGGCGCACCGCTTAATTTTGCCGCGCATTTTGCAAAGCAAGGCGGGGAATCCTATATGTTGTCGGCTTTGGGAAATGACGAATTAGGAATATCGGCTTTGCGAAAACTCTCTGCTTGGAAGGTCAATGCAGAATATGTTTCCATACTCAATGACAGTCCGACAGGCTGCTGTATGGTTACACTGAATGAACAATCCGTGCCTGCGTATGATCTGCTGCAGAATGTTGCTTATGACCATATACCGTTTAAAAATATCTCAGATAACTTTGATCTGCTGTATTTCGGTACATTAGCGCTCAGAAGCGTGGATAACCTTGCAGTACTAAAAAGGCTGATAACGGAAAAGCATTTTTCGCAGATTATGGTGGACATAAATATTCGAGCACCGTTTTCTTCAAGAGCTTCCGTACAGTTTTCAGTAAAAAATGCTACAGTGTTAAAAGTCAGCGCAGAGGAGCTGCCGATAGTAGCCGAATTTCTCGGCAGTTCCCCTTTGACGAATTATATGGATTTTTCAAGGGAGTTAGCGCAGCAATATAACAATCTGAAATGTATTCTTATAACCCGCGGAGCTGACGGTGCTTATGCATTGGACTGTAAAACAGGCAAAGAATACAGTTGTCCCGCTGTAAAAAGTAGAGTTCTGTCAACTGTAGGTGCGGGAGACAGTTTTGCGGCCACTTTCATATATGGGTTTTTGCGGCAAAGAGATATGCAATACTGCCTAAATTCTGCCGCACAAGTTGCAGGATATGTTGTGTCCAAATATGAGGCTGTTCCCGATTAAACTAAGGCAACACCGCACAAAAAAGAACAGATGGGTTCATTTCTGAGCCCATCTGTTTTTGTATGCGTAGGTTTGCTTATGCGACCGCTTTCTTTTTGGTCGCCGCACGAAGGACGAACAGCGTGCCGACGGTCAGCAGGATGCCCAGAGGCAGGACGATGTAGATCTGCTGGACAAAGCCGGAGATGACATACATCACGAACGAAATTGCCGCAACCGTGACCGCATAGGGAATCTGCGTGGAAACGTGGTTGATGTGCGGGCACTGCGCACCTGCCGAGGACATGATGGTCGTATCGGAGATGGGAGAGCAGTGGTCGCCGCAGACGGAACCCGCAAGGCAAGCCGACATACAGATGATGCCGAGGGTGCTTTCCACGGGGAAGATGACGGTGACGATGGGGATCAAAATGCCGAACGTACCCCAAGAGGTGCCGGTGGCGAAGGAGATCGCACACGCCACGAGGAAGATGATGGCGGGCAGGAAGTTGTGCAGGCTGGAAGCGGATGCCAGAGCGCCTTCAACGAATGCGGCAGAGTCCAAAAGACCCGTCATGTTCTTCAGGGAGGTCGCCATGGTGAGGATGAGGATAGCGGGAACCATGGCAATGAAGCCCTTGGGGATGCATTCCATGGCTTCCTTGAAGGAGACGAGGCGTCTTGCCACATAGTAGATGATCGTGAACAGCAAAACGATAATGCCGCCCCAGGGCAGACCGACCGTCGCATCGGTATCGGAGAACGCTTGGATGAAGCCTGCGCCGCCGAGGATGCCGCCGTTGTACACAAGTGCGAATACACAAACGCCGATGAGGACGACGATGGGAACGATCAGGTCAAACACCTTGCCCTTGGTGGTGGCAGGCTCATCGTTGCTGCTCGGCGCTTCGCCGGAGGTGATCAGGTCACCCTTGAGCGCGTTCGCCTCGTGGGTGCGCATGGCGCCGTAGTCGAACTTCATGAGCGTGAGCGCAATAATGAATACGAACGTCAGCAGGGAGTAGAAGTTGTACGGGATCGCACGGCAGAACAGGGAGATGCCGCTCGTGCCTTCGGGCGCATACCCCGAAACAGCCGCCGCCCAAGAGGAGATCGGCGCGATCATGCACACCGGCGCCGCTGTGGCGTCGATGAGATAGGCAAGCTTCGCACGGGAGAGCTTGTTTTTGTCTGCGACGGGACGCATCACAGCGCCAACGGTCAGACAGTTGAAGTAGTCGTCGATGAAGATCAAGACGCCCAAAAAGAACGTCGCAAACGCCACGCCGACCTTGGTCTTGATGTGCTTGGACGCCCATGTGCCGAAAGCGGCGGAAGCGCCGGTCTTGTTGATGAGGGCGACCATAATGCCCAGCAGCACCAAAAAGACCATAATGCCCGCTTGACCGGATACGGCGGCAACGAAGCCTTCGCTTACGACGTTGTCCACGGTGCCGAGCCCGCTAAATCCGGTGGACAGCAGACCGCCGACGACGATGCCGATAAACAGGGAGGAATACACCTCACGGGTGATCAGCGCCAAACCGATGGCGATGACGGGCGGGAACAGGGACCACAGTGTCCCGACGGGCGATGTGATCGAGCCGTTGAAGAAACACAGGACGCCGAAGGCGATCACGAACAGTCCGATCAGCAGTTTTGGAATGATTTTCTTTGCTTTCATTTTTCTGCCTCCATATCCAAAGTAAAAAACCGCGATACATAAGAAATGTATCACGGCCCAATGGAATCATGATAGCACTCCACATTCTGTGACAGAGCGGGGCATATTCTGCACCGTTCCGGCAATGCACAAGCGGCATTTTGTGCAAAACCTCGGCGAATTCCCCTTTCCCCGTTTTCCCAATGCCGTGGTTAAAAACGGGTACTGTTGTCCTTCGCGCCTCTATCTGGTTGTTCAGTATCGCTGTTTTCAAAAAAAGCCTATCACATTCCGACACGTTTGTCAATGAAAAAGGGGCATACTATTTTATAAATGTGCCGCTTTTTCCAAAATCGGCAGGTTTACGGGCGAATCGGTTTCTTTTTTCTGCGTTTCCGGAAAATACCGCTTTACAAAATTCTGCGCGAATGGTACAATTATTACAGCATTATTGCACTGTTGTTGACTTTTTTTGTGAAAAAAGCAGGAATTACCGAGGCGATTTTGCAAAACATAACAAAGGAGATGTAACAGTATGTCCGAAAAAACCATCCCTCCCTT
>JBJEQK010000007.1:0-4727 GCA_051881715.1 Acutalibacteraceae bacterium | reverse complement strand
ATAACGGTCACAAGACCGCCGCCGACGTGTACCTTGCCGATCAGGTGAACATTGGCCGCCTTGACCATTGCATCGGCCGCCTCAACGGAACCGACAAGACCCTTGGTCTCGACCATGCCCAGTGCTAATAATGTTTCTGCCATTTTTGATTTCCTCCTGATACTCAAAAAATTCTATCTCGAAAGAGCATTTGCTCTTACGGAAGCAGTGTGTCTGCCAAAAGAGAGGTGACCATGCTGTCATAATTCTCGTTTGGCGTGCGATAGTTTAGATACTTTTCCTTGCTGTAGTACAATTCGCCCGTCACAGCCTTGTAGAGATCCTTGCCCGCATGGTCAATGTAGCAGGATCCGTTCTCCAGCTTGACCTTGCCGTGATCGGAAATATGTTTGTAGGCCGTGATCGCTGTTGACCATTTGCCGTTTGTAAAATAGTCGATCAGCACGACCTCGTAGGATGTTTTTTTGATAAAGCGCACTTTGCAAATGCGGGAATTGTAGCGGGTCAGAATGTTGGTTTCGCCGTCCGAGGACGCACCGTAGGCGCCGGAATGCGTTGCCGCCACGACGGGAGAACCGTCTTTTTCGTCCAGAAACACCACGACGTCCAGTGCTTTTTTATCTGCTTTCTCGCTCACATCGTATTGCAGGACGATCTCCTTGACGCCGTCGCTGTCAAAATCGGTGAACACAGCCTTTTTCAGCATGGTGTAGTCGCAGCGGATCTCCTCTCCGTTCGGGTCTTGGATGCCGGATTTCAGCGCCATGGAGGGCAGCTGCTCCTGATAGAACGTGCGCAGAACGGCAGGGACATCTTCATCCACGGCAGGCTTTGTGACGGCCGCCTTTGTGGTGACGACTTCCTGCACGGTCTCACTGCTGCCGCAGGCCGCCGCCGAAAGGGTCAAAAGCACTGCAAGACAAAAGCAAAGCGTTCGGACGATCTGTTTCAAGACACTCTCTCCTTATCAGCTGCGTCCAAGGCGTGCAATGACTTCCTTGGCGATACGTTCCACCTCGCTGCCGCCAAAGGAAGGCGGAGAAGTGGGCGCAGGGTTGGTGGTCGTCAGCGGAGCGCTGTCTCTTGCGGGGGACGTATAGGAAACCCTTGCCGCCGAGCCGCCGCGCAGCTGCTCCAGTTCTTTCTGTCCGTAGGCGACTCTGCGGATATTCATCAGGTGTAAGGGCGTGATGTTGTCTCCTGTCGCACTGCCGCCGACTGCGCCGCAGCCCAAGGTCAGCGCAGGCGGAAGTCCCGTCGTTGCACCGACACCGCCCAGTGCGCCGGGGGTATTGACGAGCAGTCTGCAAACGGGTTTCTTCAGTGCAAATTCACGCACGATATTGTCGTTCTGTGTGTGCATGGTCATGGTATGCCCGGCGCCCTCCACATAGAGGATCTCGATGGAGCGCTCGCAAGCCTGCTCCCAGGAATCCTCCACATAAAACGCAAGGATGGGACAAAGCTTTTCACGGGAATAGGGATTCTTTTTAGAGACCTCGGTCTGTCTGGAAATGAGAACACGGGTGCCGCCGGGAATGGAGATCCCCGCCATATCTGCAATCTTTTGCGCCGTCTTGCCGACGATTGCAGGATTCATGGTGCCGTTGGCACGAAGGATAAACTTGGAAAGCTGTTCCGATTCCGACGGGGAAAGGAAATAGCCGCCCTGCTTTTCCAGCTCGTCAACGACCTTTTTTTCAATACAGCGTTCCGTAACAATAGACTGCTCGGAGGCGCAGATGGTGCCGTTGTCAAAGGTTTTGCTGTCAAAAATGCGCTTGACCGCCTTGGGGATATCCGCCGTGCGCTCAATGAAAGACGGACCGTTGCCGGGGCCGACGCCGATGGCGGGATTGCCGGAGCTATACGCCGCACGAACCATCGCTTCACCGCCGGTCGCCAGAATCAGACCGATGTCCCGATGCTTCAAAAGGGCGTTGGTCGCCTCCATGGTGGTCAAACTGATATAGCCCACCAGACCGTCGGGCGCACCGGCAGACCGTGCCGCATCCTGGATGATCTTTGCCGTTTCAATAATGCTGTTCTTTGCGCCGGGATGAGGGCTGATGACAATACCGTTGCCGGCCTTGATGGAAATGATCGACTTATACAGGGTGGTCGATGTGGGATTGGTGGACGGGATCAGCGCCGCCACAACACCCACCGGGACGCCGTACTCCAAAACGCCGTTTTTCTTGTCCTCACGCAGTAAGCCAACGGTTTTCAGATCCTTGATGGATTCCCAAAGGATCACACTGCCCAGCTGGTTTTTGAGCACCTTGTCCTCCCATTTGCCGAAGCCCGTCTCCTCGTTGGCCATTTTCGCAAGCCGCTCTGCGTTTTTCGCACCTGCCTGAGCAATGGCAAAACAGATGGCATCAATCTTATCCTGTGAATATGTAGCAAGGATTGCCTGCGCTTTTTTCGCGGCGGCAATCAGGTCACGCACTTCCTGAATGGACTGCAAATCTCTGTCGAGTGCCATAGTTCCGATTCACTCCTTTTTAAAATCCGAGAGGATTGTCTGCGATCTCACATACGGTATTGGCAAACGCTTCGCAGGCCGCCTTGCAGGCCGCCTGATCGCCGACCAAAAGTCCGCCGGCGAAGTTGGTCTCCGTGGGCGGCCCGTAGAAAACTTTCATCTCCACATCCGCCGCCTTAACTGCCGCATCCAGTCCCATCATCGCCTCCAAAGGCGGTGCGATCAGGTACGCCATGGCGATCCCCTCCTGCACGTCCGCTTCCTTGGAAAGGAAGGAGCCGGTACGGGAAATACAGTGGGCGAAGTAGACGATGGAGTCGTCGTCGTTGGCACTGTAGAAGCAGCTGTCGTTTTCAATAAAGCTGACTGCCGCCTGCAAGCCGCTGCGCACTTCCTCCGGCTCGGGACCTGCAAGAATCCCGATAAACTCACCGGCAAGCTGCGTGGAGGCATTGGAGGAACCGGCATACATACTGCGCGCATAGACCACACGGACGACTGCTTTTTTGGTGGCTTCATCCAGCGCGGCATAGGACACATCGTCGCAGTCGGTGGTGATCAAACCCAGACTGCGCTCCCCCTCTTCACAGCCGAGGGCTTTCAGGAGCATCGGGTCTGCGTTGGGGATGATCTTTACACTCAGCACTTTGGTACGAATCGGATCATGTTTCATCTTTTAACAACCTTCCATTATCCGTTTTGCAGCTCGACGCCGCTCTTTTTCGCTTTGAGAATCTTTTCAATCAAATCGGCGATATACGCTCCGGCTTCCACCGCCGTAATACCGCCGGAATGGATATTGGAAACCACCGTTCGACGCGCTTCCGGCATACCGACTGTGGCTTCATAGGCGATATATGCACTCATACTCTCCGCTGTGGCCAGACCCGGACGCTCGCCGATCAATACGCAGACCACTTTGGGACGCAGTGCTTCGCTGACGGCGTCCTCGGCACCGACACGACCGTACTTGACATAGAACGGTGTGCCAACGGAGATCCCCTTGGACTTCAAGCCATCCATAATGGCGGGAAGAATATTTTCCAAGTTTGCCTTGATCGCCGTGGAGGACAGTCCGTCGCTGGCGTAGATCTGCACATCCACGTTCTTTTGACATTTATTTTGCAGTTCCCGGATCGTCTCGTCCGAAAAACGTCTGCCGAGATCGGGACGGGTGAGAAATTGATTTTTGTCCGTGCAAAGGGTTTGCACGCTGAACAGACCGAGCTTTTCCAAAAGAGCGGAATCCACATCCATAAATACCGCATCTCTTGCGGCGGCATGGTCGGCTCGAAGCGTGAGCATGGTTTTGGTTTTCATGCGTCCGCCGGCACGTCCCACACCGATACGAGCGGGGGTCTTGCTTTTCATGCGCAGCAGAGAATCCATATCCGCCGGGTTTTCCAGGGTGGGTGTTGCCTTGCTTTCCTTAGAAGTGATATCGGTGGTGATATTGATATCGGCGGTGCCGCCTGCGGAAGATGCACCGGAAAAGGTCACAGAGGCCGGCATAGACGCCTTGACAGCGCTTTCCACCGCCGCGGCGGACACATTGCCGCCCATCTCCGAAAGCACCTCTGCAATGATACGGCTGAGCAAATCGTTGTTTTCCATTATCCCAGCCCCCTCATCTGTGTAAAGATCGTCGGGTCTCCGGCAATGGATGTCAGCTTGCCATTCTCCATGATCCCCATTTTTTCCAGCCAAACTTCAAACTCCCGAATCGGTCGCTTGCCTAAAATTTCACGCACGGCACCCACATCGTGGTAGGCGTTGGTCTGGTAGTTGAGCATAATGTCATCGCTGGTCGGTACGCCGAGGATATAGTTGACACCGGCAGCACCGAGCATCAGCGCCAGATTTTCGATGTCGTTTTGATCTGCGAGCATATGATTGGTATAGCAGCAGTCACAGCCCATCGGGATGCCGGAAAGCTTGCCCATGAAGTGATCCTCCAGCCCGGCACGGATGACCTGCTTGCTGTCGTAAAGGTATTCGGGTCCGATGAAGCCGACCACGGTATTGACCATAAAGGGACCGAAGTTGCGGGCGTAGGCATAGCAACGAGCCTCCATAGTCACCTGATCTGCGCCGTAGTGCGCATCGCTGGACAGCTCACTGCCCTGCCCTGTTTCAAAGTACATCACGTTATTGCCTGCGGCGGTACCGTGCTTTTTCAGAAGCTCTTTCGCCTCCAAAACGGTATCGGTACTGAAACCGAATGCACGGTTGCCCTTTT
>JBJEQK010000006.1:0-4802 GCA_051881715.1 Acutalibacteraceae bacterium | reverse complement strand
CCGTGAGGTCAAAAAAGTCTGTAAAAATATCGGTCCTCGTCCCTCCGCTTCGGAGAACGAGGACAAAGCGCAGGATTATATTATCGAGAGCTGCGGCAAGTTTGCGGACGAGGTCAAAAAAGAATCCTTTACCACCGCGCCCCGTGCCTTTTTGTCTTGGCCGTGGGTCTGCGCCGTTTTGATGATGGTGAGTACGGGACTGTATATCGGCGCCTATTTTGCCCGTGCCGCATTGCCTGCGTATGCTCTTTTGGCGATGCGTGCAGTGGGGCTTGCTTTGAATATTCTTTGCATCTTTTTTATCGTTTTTGAATTTTTGCTGTACAAGCAGGTTCTGGATATCTTTTTCAAAAAGCGTCCGTCCAGCAATGTCGTCCTGACCCGCAAGCCCAAGGGCGAAGTCAAGCGCAGAATCGTTTTCGCAGGTCACGTGGATTCTTCCTATGAGTGGCGTTTTACCCGCCTCGGCGGCGCAAAGCTGCTGACTGCTGTCATTGTCTGGGCAATCATCTGCATTTCCGTGAGCCTTGTGGCAGACATTTTAACCCTCGCCGTCGATCTGCCCGAACCGCTCCAGTTGGCGCTGGTCATTGCGCAGGGCGTCTGCTTTGTGGGCGTGAGCGTTGGCTATTTCTTTGAGGACAGCAAGCATCCCGTAGACGGCGCGAATGACAACCTGACGGGGGTATTTGCTTCCATTTCCGTGCTGCAATTCCTTTCTTTCAACAACATCGAGCTGGAAAATACCGAGGTCGTTGCCGTCTCCATGGGCTGTGAAGAGGCAGGTCTGCGCGGCTCCAAGGCATTCGCCAAGGCGCACGACTACAGTGATGTGGAAACGGTCTGTATCGCGGTAGATACTCTGCGTGATTTTGAGTATATGGGTGTGTTCAACAAGGATATGAGCGGTACCGTCAAGCACGACAAGCAGGCGGTGGCACTGCTTCAAAAAGCCTCCCAGATGGCAGAATTGGATCTGCCGCTGAAATCTGTGTTCTTCGGCTCCTCCGATGCCGCTGCACTGACGCAGGGCGGGATGAAGGCTGCGCTTTTGGCGGCGATGGATCCTGCACCGGCCAGATATTACCACACACGCCTCGATACAGCGGATAACATGGACATCCGTACCGTGGAAAAAGGTGTGGAAACGCTGATCCATGCCACGCTCTTGTTTGACGAACAGGGCTTGCGGGACAGCTACGAAGCGTAACCTGCGTGTATTGCACATTCCGTTAAAATGTGCTATAATGAATCGATTTAAAAAATACAATAAAGAGGTGCGGTAAAACGATGTTTGATGTAGCAATTATCGGCTGCGGCGTCGCCGGTTCTTCCATCGCCTACAGGTTGTCGAAGTTTGATCTTCGCACTGTGGTTCTGG
Source organism: Acutalibacteraceae bacterium (assembly GCA_051881715.1). Classification (GTDB taxonomy): domain Bacteria; phylum Bacillota; class Clostridia; order Oscillospirales; family Acutalibacteraceae; genus UBA1425. The sequence goes on along the minus strand of JBJEQK010000006.1, from coordinate 3,421 downwards.
AAAAAGAAAACGACGTTGCCATGGGCGCTACCAGAGCAAACAGTGCGATTATCCATGCGGGCTATGATCCCGAGGAAGGCACACTGATGGCGAAACTGAACGTGCGCAGTGTGGAGCTCACCAAGGAGCTTTGCGAAAAGCTTTCCGTTCCCTTTGCGCAGATCGGTTCCCTTGTTTTGGCGTTCAGTGAGGAGGAATCTGCACACGTACAAAAGCTCTATGAACGCGGCGTGAAGAATGGTGTTCCGGGACTTCAGGTACTCTCCTACGAAGAAGTCAAAGCCATGGAACCCAATGTTGCGGACACAGTGACCTGTGCGCTGTATGCCCCGTCCGCCGGTGTGATCAATCCTTGGGAGTATGCGCTGGCTCTGTCGGAGACGGCTGTGCGCAACGGCGTGGAGATTCGTCTGGAGTCCGAAGTTACCGCAATCGCCAAGACGGAAAACGGCTACGCACTTTCCGTGGGCGCAGACACTATCGAAGCGAAGTATGTCATCAACGCCGCCGGTGTGGAGGCAGGGATGATTCACGACATGGTGCTTCCCCATACCTTCGAGATCACGCCCAATAAGGGTGAATATTTCCTGCTGGACAAGAGCGAGGGCACCCGTGCAAAGCACGTCGTGTTCCAGTGCCCCTCCAAGGTCGGCAAGGGCGTTCTGGTCTCTCCGACGGTACACGGCAATCTGATCGTCGGTCCCAACGCAGTACCCTGCGAGGCGGGCGATACATCCACCACGTCCGACGATTTGGCGTTTGTCCGCACCATGGCGGTCAAGAGCATCCCCTCCGTGGATTTCCGCCAGAACATCCGTAACTTTGCAGGCGTTCGTCCCAACAGTTCTTCCGACGACTTCATCATCGAGGCGCATGACGGCTTCTTTGACGTGGCGGGTATCAAGTCTCCCGGACTTGCTTCTGCGGCGGCCATTGCGGAATATGTGGAAAACCTGATGCGTGAAAACGGCGTTGTGCTGACCGAAAAGGCGGAATACACCGATACCCGCACGCAGGTTCGCTTCAAGGAAATGAGCCACAAGGAGAGAGCGGCGCTTGTGAAAGAGAATCCGCTGTACGGTCGTGTGATCTGCCGCTGTGAGACCATCACCGAGGGAGAGATCGTGGATGCGATCCATCGCCCGATTCCTGTCAAGACGGTGGACGGTATCAAACGCCGCTGCGGCGCAGGCCTCGGCAGATGTCAGGGCGGCTTCTGCGGTCCGAGAGTGGTGGAAATCCTCGCCCGCGAATTGTCCTGCTCCCGCGCAGATATCGACAAGGACAAAACCGGCAGCTACATCGTCAGAGAGAGGGAGGACTAAGCCATGTATGATCTTGCCATCATCGGCGGCGGCCCCGCAGGTCTTGCTGCCGCATACAGCGCATACCAAAAGGGTCTGCGCAACATCGTCATTCTCGAAAGAGATAAGGAACTGGGCGGGATTCTGAACCAGTGCATCCACAACGGCTTCGGTCTGCACCGCTTCAAGGAGGAGCTTTCCGGTCCCGAATACGCCCACCGCTATATCGAAATGCTTCAGGATACGTCCGTCGAAGTCAAGATGAACACCATGGTCATTGAAGTGACCCCCGACAAAAAGATATTCATCAACAACCCTGAGGGCTATGCCTGCATCGAGGCAAAGGCCATCGTTTTGGCCATGGGATGCCGTGAGCGTACCCGTGGTGCGATCTCCATTCCCGGCACCCGTCCCTCCGGCGTGTTCACCGCAGGTGCCGCCCAGCGTTACCTGAACATGGAGGGGCTGATGGCGGGCAAGCGTGTGGTCATCCTCGGCTCCGGCGACATCGGACTGATCATGGCGCGCCGCATGACTTTGGAGGGCGCCAAGGTTTTGGCGTGTGTGGAGGTTATGCCCTATTCCGGCGGTCTTACCAGAAACATCGTCCAGTGTCTGAATGACTTCGATATTCCGCTGTACCTGTCCCATACCGTGACCGACATCCGTGGCGACAAGCGTTTGGAGGGCATCACGGTCATGAAGGTGGACGAAAATCGCCGTCCCATTCCCGGCACGGAGATGGAGTTTGACTGTGACACGCTGCTTCTTTCCGTCGGTCTGATCCCCGAAAATGAGCTGACCCGCGGCGCAGGAATCGAAATGGATCCCCGTACCAACGGCGCATTTGTGTATGAAAATATGGAGACATCCATTGACGGCGTATTTGCCTGCGGCAATGTAGTTCATGTACATGATTTGGTGGATTTCGTTTCCGATGAAAGCGCCCGTGCAGGCGCCGCCGCCGCCGATTATGTCCTGAACGGCTCCGTAAAAGGGGACGTAATTCGTTTCACGAACGGTGATTCGGTCGGCTATACGGTGCCGCAGAAGCTGCACAAGGAAACAGCTACGGAAAAGATCGACGTGTTCTTCCGTGTTCGCCGTGTGTTCGGCAAGAGCAAGATTGTCGTGTCCTCGGGCGATACGGAGATTCAGGTCTTTAAGCGCCCGTTTATGGCGCCCGGCGAAATGCAGCACATCGTCATTCCCACAGAAAAATTGAAAGGTTTCGATACCATTACGGTGTCCGCAGAGGAGGCGTAACACAATGACAGAACTTACCTGCATAGGTTGCCCCATGGGCTGCCGTTTACAAGTCGATGAAGAGAATGACTATGCCGTCACAGGCAACACCTGCAAGCGCGGCGCAGAGTACGGTCGGAACGAACTGAAAAATCCTACCCGTGTTTTGACGACGACCGTGGCCATCAGCGGTGCATCCCACGGCAGAATGCCCGTACGCACGGAGCAGGCGATCCCCAAGGGAATGCTTTTTGACGCAGTTAATGAATTAAAGAAGGTTCATTTGACTTCACCCGTCAAGTGCGGCGATGTGGTTCTGGAAAACATTCTCGGCACCGGCATCAATGTGCTTGCTTCGAGAGACCTTTGAGGAAAATCTTTTGCATTCCCTGTGCCGTTAGCGACATGGGGAATGCAAAATAATTTAAAAAATTTGTAGTAAATGCTTGACAAAAACTACAAAATAGAGTATACTATCAAAGTCGTTGAGACAACCGTATGGTGGGTATAGCTCAGTTGGTTAGAGTGCCAGGTTGTGGCCCTGGAGGTCATCGGTTCGAATCCGATTACCCACCCCATTAAAAAGAATGCAAGGTGTGAGCCTTGCTTTTTGTTTATACTTCGATATTTTGGGGCGTAGCCAAGGGGTAAGGCACGGGACTTTGACTCCCGCATCCGCTGGTTCAAATCCAGCCGTCCCAGCCAGAGAAAAGACTTCACGAAAGTGGGGTCTTTTTTTCATCGAGATTCACCCCCAAAGGGCGGACAATATATTGCTTTGCAGAGTAAAAGGTTCATCACGGATTAAAAGTTTCGGTCAAGCCTTTTTAAAGGCTTGCGGATTCCAAAGGCAGCGCCTTTGGTCGCCGACC
>JBJEQK010000005.1:0-4916 GCA_051881715.1 Acutalibacteraceae bacterium | reverse complement strand
ATTGAACTGACCTTTTTTCTCTTTCTCTTAAGTTAATGACATTGCCCTGCGAGGGAGGGCTTCCGCTTAGCAAACCTGAGCTTTCGCTGGACTTTTTCGACAGTCTGACCGTGCAAAATTTTGCACGGGTGTAATATATGAAGTTCCCCTTATGTGGGATGGTTGCATCATAATTACAATGCTTTGCTTGCAAAGCCACCGAAATTATTCATTATTCATCAGCGAAGCGATTTCATTATTCATAAAATCCCTAAAATAAGGGCTGCCGCAAAGCAAATGCGACAGCCCCTTTTCCATTGTGCTCAAAGCGTTTCGTTTGTGAGGAGGATGCTGAACAGCGCCAGCTTTCCATCGGCGCAGGTGTACTCCATGCCGCACCGTTCGGCCAGCTTCTGCGCATGGATGCAGTAGGCGGACAGGCAGGAAAAGCGCTTTTGCGGGAAAAGGCAGGGCTCCCCCGCAGGCAGAACACAGTGTGCACACAGCGAGCAGCAGCTGGCGCCCACCATTTGTACATCGGATAACTTTTCCGCAATACGCAAAGTCGCTTCGTTGTGCGCCTTTTTCGCCTTTTTAATGGCGGCGGTGTCCGAATAGTCGCAAATGTCCCACTTGGATTGCAGGACGAGGGCATATTTGTACGCCAGCACCCGCCGGCGCATTTCCTCCGGCGTACCGCAGTCGGGCGGGCAGGAGTAGTTTTGTCCGTACTGACCGCAGAGATTCTCCGCGCAGTATCGGCGGAAATCGCTGTCAAAGCAAATGTCCGCAGTCGGCACAAATCCGGCGGCGGAGAAGTTTTCTTGTTTTGCAAGCTGTTCCCAACGGGTCATATCTGTCCCTCACTTTATCAGATCGCAGCATCTTCTCTAAAAGTGTAAACCATATTCTGCGTGCTGTCAAGGCAAACATCGCAAATGTGACAAATTTCACCCGTGTTTTTTGTGCTTTATTCCAAAGGGAATGGTGTGGACAAAAGTATTTGTTTTATAGTAAAATAGAAACAGCACTTTCGGAGGTGAAAAATGGACGTCAAGGGAAAGATTACGGACGGGGTATCAAAGCTGAAAGCCTACTGGAAAACGCCGCCGCAGGGGAGATATATGTCCTTCCGGGAGATCGTGTCGCTCTCGGTGGGCGGACTGGGCGTCAAGTTTGTTGTGTACTGCGTGCAGTACATGATCCTCGGCGCCAGCAACACCCTCATCGGCAACACCATAGGCATTTCTCCAAAGCCGATGTACGCCATCTATCTGCTGAGCGTTTTTGCAGGCATTCCTTTGGCGCCGCTGCGTGCGCACATCATCGACAATGTTCACCACAAAAAGGGCAAGTACCGCCCCTATGTGCTGAGCATGGGTCTGCCCACGGCGATTTTGGGTATCGGCTTCGTCTGGATGCCCTATGAGCACATGACCATGCTGTGGAAATGTGTCACGGTGCTGCTGTTCAATATCGGCTTTCAGTTTTTCTACCTGTTCTACTACGACGTGGACGTGAGCATCGTCAACGTCCTGTCCCCCAACACCATCGAGCGTTCCGACGTGAACTCCATCAAATCCGTGACCGATTCTTTTGCGCCCACCATCGGCAACTTTATCGTGCCGCTTTTGGCCAGTGCCATCACCGGCGAAAACACGCTGGTGGATATGCGCATCTACCGCTGGGTCTATCCGCCCATGATCATCTTCGGCTTCCTTTTGGGACTGCTGATGTACTTCAATACCGAGGAAAAGATCGTCCAGCCCAAGAACCACACGGTGAACATCAAGTTTGCCGATGCCCTCAAGGCGGTGGTACGCAACAAATACTTCTGGGTCATCTCCATGGCCACATGGATCGGCTTTTTGGAAACGGCTGTGCAGAGCGTCATGGACTGGCTGTACAGCTATCAGCAGGCGTGTTCCGCCATGGAGTATTCCATCATCATCGCCATCCGGGGCAACGCTTCCCTCTGGCCGATGCTGTTCGTGCCGTTTTTGATTCGCGCCATGGGCAAGCGCAAGCTGCTGGTTTCGTCCAATATTTTGAATATCATTTTTATCATCATTATGCTTCCCCTCATCCGAAACGGTGATCTGCAGCACATCATCTGGTACATCCTGATCTGCTTCTTCTTCAACTACATGGCTGCAACCGTGGGCACACTGCTGACGCCGAGTCTCAACGGCGACATCCGCGACTACCAGCAGTACATTACCGGCGAGCGGATCGACGGAATGTTTGTGACGGTGGGCGTCATCGGCAGTATCATCACGTTGTGCACCAACTCCGTTTTGCCCGCCATCTACGACAAGGCGGGTCTGAACGAAACGGTTGCCCTTTCTCTGGGCTACGACGGTTCCAACGTGTACGACGTCCTGCACAACGAGATGTATTTCCGGGATATTTGCAGTGTGCTGATCCTTGCGGCGACCGTCGGTGCGACGCTGAATGTGATCCCGTATTTCTTCTATGACCTGACCGAGCTTAAGCAAAAGGCGATGGTCACCGTGCTGAAGATCCGCGCCATGTTTGAGGATTTCGGCAACGGCGACCTGTCCGAGGATGCGCTGACGGAGGCGGTGGAGCTGATCGAGGAATCGAAAGCGCTCTGCGGCAAGCCCTTGGCGCAGGTGTCGAAGAGAAGCATCCGTCAGGCGAAAAAGAGCGGCGGCAGGGACGCCGCCAAGCAGGCGAAAAAGCAGTACAAGCAAGCGATACAGACCAACGAAAAAATTCAGGTGGCGGACTATGTTCTGCGGGAACTGGAGCGGTTCTCCACGCCCCAGGGCGCTGCCGAGATCGCCCGGGCACAGCAGATCGTCTGCGGCGGGCTGGACGCACTGCGCACCATGCCGGACGGCTTGAAGCAGGCAAAAGCCATGCCGAAAACGACCAAAGAGGAGAAGCAGCTGCGCCGGACGGAAATGGACAGGGCAAAGGCGGTGCGCACTGCCCAAAAGACCATCGCCAAGCATTATCCCAACGGACTGGAAGCCTTTGACGGCAGTGTGTTCGACACACTTTTCGCCGAGGAGGACAGGGTGCAGGGAGAGATCGACGCTCTGTACAAGGAACTGCACGCGGACGCTTCCCGCAAAAAGGAACTGAAAACGCAGATTCGGGAGCGGGAAAGCGCCAAGTCCGCCGTCAAAAAGCAGATCAAACAGGCGACCACTCAAAACTCCGTCTACACCCGTGCGGCGAAGCCGTATCTGGACGCACAGAAGCTTTTGAAACAAAAGGAAAACTACGAAAACTATCCGCGCATTAAGGCGGAGTATGACCGCATTCGGTCTGCTGTTGTATGAGGAGAAAGCCATGGACAAGATTTTTGCACAGGGACAAAAACTGATGGATTCCCACGGTCGTGAACGCATTTTCAACGGCTTGGATCTTTGCGACAAGGGCGTGTACAAACAGGAAAAGGGCAGGCGTGTTTACTGCAACCAGTGGAAAAAAGGCATGGGGAAAACGCTGCGCGATGCCGGCATCAGCCTCGTTCGGCTGGGACTGATCTGGGACGCCGTGGAGCCGGAGATGGGCAGCTATGACGACGCCTTTTTGCAGTACATCCGGGACATTCTGGACGAATGTGCCGCCGAGGACATCTATGTGTATCTGGATATGCACCAGGATCTGTACTCCGGCTTCGGGGACGGTCCCGGCGACGGTGCCCCCGCATGGGCAACGCTGACGGGGAAGTACACCTACAGCAAGCCGAAGTTTGTCTGGGCAGAGGGGTACTTCTGGGGCAAGGCAGTGCACCGGGCGTTCGACAACTTCTGGGGCAATGCCGTGCTCTGCGGAAAAGGCATTCAGGACAGATACATAGATATGTGGGTATATGTGGTCGAAACGCTGGGCAGTCACCCGGCGGTCATCGGCTTTGACGTGATGAACGAGCCGTTTCCCGGAAGCGCCGGCGGCGAGGTGTTCAGAAAGCTGATCGCTAATCTCGTCAAAACGACCGTCACAGACAGCGCCATTTCCAAGACGGAGCTTGTCCGGCGTGCGCTCAGCCGGGAGGAGCGTCCGAAGGTGCTCGACCTGTATGACGGCGCAGTTTTGCGCAAGATCACCGCCGCCGCAGACGACATCATCCGCCGGTTCGATACGGAAAAATATGCGCCCTTCCTCAACAGGATCACCAAGGCGATCCGCGGCACGGGCTGTGACAAGATGATCGTCATGGAGAACTGCTACTACTCCAACTTAGGCATCCCGTACGCCTGCCCCGCACCGACTGTGGACGGCAAGAGGGACGGCAACGCTGTGTTTGCCCCCCACGCCTACGACTTTATGGTGGACACGCCCCAGTACAAGTACGCCAGCAACGAGCGCATCCAGGCGATCTTCGACGAGCATAAACGCTCCCAGCAGCGGCTGGACGTGCCGGTGATCGTTGGCGAATGGGGCGGCTATACCGAGGGTAACGAGTGGTTCCACCATGTGAAATTCCTTTTGAAGCTGTTCGATGCCAACAAGTGGAGCCAGACCTACTGGGCGTACTTCGAGGGGCTTTTGGAGAGTGAACTGTTCCGACAGGTGCTGGTGCGCCCCTATCCCATGGCGGTGAGCGGCACCATCGAGCGCTACTGCCACGACCGGGAGGCGGACACATTCACCCTGACCTACAGTCAGGACAGGGAGTACGATGCGCCGACGGAAATTTTCCTGCACAAGTCGCCGTCCGCAATCGAAACGGACGGTCTGTATGCACTCTCTCCCCGGGGCGGGGACGCCGCCGTTTTGCAGGTGAAAACAGGCGCCGGACAGCACAGCGTTACCGTGCATTTTTAACGCCCCTTAAGATTCCCTCAAACATAAGCAACGCAAAGAAAACGATTCAAGATGGAGAAAGGCTGATGTGTCCCAAGGCTCCCCAGCGAGGCAATGTCATTAACTTAAGAACGAAAGAAAAAGTTGCACAA
>JBJEQK010000004.1:0-4936 GCA_051881715.1 Acutalibacteraceae bacterium | reverse complement strand
TGTGCTTCGCACCGGGGAACCCCCGGCGAGGGTTCCCCACGCCCAAACAGTCCACCGAACTGTTTGGGCTCCCCTCCTGCGCTTTTGGTGTTGTTAGAATTTCGCCGACTGCGGTCGGCGACCAAAGGCGCCGCCTTTGGAATCCGCAAGCCTTTAAAAAGGCTTGACCGAAACTTTAAATCCCACAAAAATCCGTGATGAACCTTATTTTCTTTGCGAAATGCGGCAGTCTCTTTTCAGGATCGGATGTTTTGCACCCTGTCCCCCTGTGCACCCAGCCACATGAGGATGCCGTCACCGTAGGACTCGGCGGTGATGGTGTACACGCCATCCTTTTGCACGATAACCTTGGCGGTGGGCACTTTATCGAGCATCGCTTCCAGCACGCCCGTATACTCAAAGGTCACCCTGCGCAGAGGGCCCATGTACATAAACTGGATGCGTTTGCGAAATTCGCCGTCTTGAAAGCGATCCTTGTACGGGACAGCAAACCGCTCCCCTGTAGGCTCGATGTTTTCCATGCGGTCGATGCGAAACACGATGGGGTAATCCGTCTTGCCCGCACCGTCAAACACGATGCAATAAAAATAGAACTCGGAAAAAAGGATGCCCACCGGCTTCATGACACGGCGGCTTTTCTTGCCGTCCTGCCGTGTGTAGTCGAAAGCAATCATTTGATGCGCAACGATGTACCGGGACAATTCCCAAATCGGCGCCAAGAGCGCTTTGCCGTGGTGCGGCGGGATGTAGTTGAACATCTCGTTGCGGATGAGCTCCTCCGCCACGGCTCTGTCTGCGGGCGCAATTTGGGCAATCAGCTTCTCCACAAGGCGGGAAAGCTCCTGCTTGGGAAACGCTCTGCTCTCCAGCAAGATCTTGCACAGTGCCAGCGCTTCCTCATTGGTCATCCATTCCCGCTCCTGCCGCACAAGGGTATAGCAGTTGCCGGCTCGGTCATACGCAAGCGTCATTTCCACTTCGTCCCCGTGCATCTCGGCAATGTAGGCGCGCAAGTCATCCATGTCCCGCTGAACGGTTTTCAGCGAAACGCCGTACTCGTCGGCAAGGCTTTGCTTGTATAGGCGTTCGCCCTTGTTGAGCCGCTCGTACATATTGAGCAGGCGAAAGCTTTTCTCTGCGGCGAAGCCCATGGCGTTACACCTTGGGGGGCAGGCACTCAAGGATCGCCATGTTGCCGCTGATCTCGAAATCCGCCGCCTTGGCGGGCACAAACAGGCACTCGCCCTTTTGCACCGGGATGCCGGCAACGGTGCCGCTCCCCTCGGTCACGGTATAGGCGCAGGGTTTGCCCGTACAGGCGCGCACAAATGTGCCGTTTACATCCATGCGGCGCAGGGAGAAATACGGCGTGCGGTCATAGGAAATGAGCTCTGTGACGGTGTGGCTCTCGTCCCGCTCGACTTCCTTCGGCTGCAGCTTATACTTTGCCAGCAGCGCCTCCTCGGAGAAACGGGTATAGTGGAAGCAGTCGAACATCTTGTCAAAGCCGATGCCCATATGGCACAGGAAATCGGGCAGTTTCTCGCCCTTGGTGTTGCACTTTTCCAAGCTGATGGTGTAGTCGGTCGGCTCCTGAATCTCCAAAAGAAAACAGCCGGGACCGATAGCGTGGGGGGTGCCGCCCTCGATGATAAACACATCGCCCTTTTTCACAGGGATCTTGTGCATCAGAGCCGCCATACCGGCGATGTCCTGCTTGTCGAACAGCTCGTGCAGCTGCTCCTTGGTCACGTCCTCCTTGAAGCCCAGCAGGATGTGCGGCGCTTCGCCGCCGATCTCTCTGCCGTCGAGAATATACCACGCCTCGGTCTTGCCGTAGTCGGAGTGGAACAGCGTTTTCGCCGCCTGCTTGTCCGGGTGCACCTGAATCGGCAGACGCTCCGCAGAGTCGAGGAACTTGGTCAGCACGCCGAAGTTGACGCCCAGCGCCTCGATATGTTTTTCGCCGAGATACCCCTCGGGGTCAGCATCGATCAGATCCTTGAGATAGGCAATGCCGTTCTCCGTCTCCACACGGCTCAAGCCCTCCCGCTCGGGTGTATCCTCCCGGGGCGGATTGTTCGCCGAGACCACGGACGCCAGCCAGTCCTCCGGGAAATAGCCGTCCGCGCCTTCCTCGCCGCGCAGTTTATCGAGAAGCAAACCGCCGAGATAGATTCTCCACACGCGGTTGGGCAGCATTTTTAAAGGCTTATAGTTTTCCATATCGTCATCTCCTTTGCCTACAGTATACAGCCTTCATCGCAAAAATGCAATCCAAAATTGACAGAACGTCCAAAAAACGGTATAATATCGTAAAAGGAGTGAGCGTATGAAAACGATCTTGGTCACAGGCGGCGCCGGATTTATCGGCTCCAACTTTGTGCACTATATGCTGGACAAGCACGACGATCTGCACATTCTCAACCTCGACGCACTCACCTATGCGGGCAATTTGGAAAACCTGCGGGATGTGCAAACGCATCCCCGCTACACCTTTATCCACGGCGATATCCGGGACAAGGACACGGTGGACGGCATCTTCGAGCAATACACGGTGGATTATGTGGTCAACTTCGCCGCAGAAAGCCACGTGGATCGCAGCATCACCCATCCTGAAATCTTTCTGTCCACCAACATTTTGGGCACCGGCGTTTTGCTGGACAGCGCAAAGCGTCACTGGAGTGACCGCCCCGAGGACAAGTACTGCCGCACCTATCGGCAGGGCGTGAAGTTTTTGCAGGTCTCCACAGACGAAGTCTACGGTGCGCTGGGCAAGACAGGACTGTTCACGGAAACCTCACCCTTGTCCCCCAACAGCCCCTACTCCGCATCCAAGACCAGCGCCGACTTGCTGGTGCGCGCCTACGGCGAAACCTACGGCTTGCCCGTCAATATCACCCGCTGTTCCAACAACTACGGTCCCTACCAGTTCCCGGAAAAGCTGATTCCCCTGATGATCCACAACTGCCTGCACGACCGGGAGCTGCCTGTATACGGAGACGGAATGCAGGTGCGGGACTGGCTGCACGTGCGCGACCACTGCGCCGCCATCGACACCGTTTTGATGCACGGCAGACCCTACGAAATTTACAACATCGGCGGCAACAACGAAAAGGCCAACGTCGAGATTGTCCGCCTGATTCTGCAAGCCACGGGCAAGAGCGAAAGCCTCATTCGCCATGTCAAGGACAGACCCGGGCACGACCGCCGCTACGCCATTGACAACACCAAAATCACCACCGAACTCCACTGGGCGCCGCAGTACACCTTTGAGCAGGGTATGGCGGAAACGGTGGACTGGTACCTGCACCACACGCAGTGGGTGGAGAACATCGTCAACGGCGAATATCAAAACTACTACCGCAAGATGTATGAAAATGCCTGAAAGGAGCGTGCGGATATGCGTGTATGCGACCTGATCCGCCGGAAACGGGACGGCGGTGCGCTCACTGCCGAGGAGATACGATATCTGATCGAAGGCTATACCGACGGCTCTATCCCCGACTACCAGATGTCCGCGCTGACCATGGCGATCTGCTTTCAGGGCATGACGGCACAGGAAACTGCCGCCCTGACCTTCGCCATGGCGGAATCGGGCGAACAGATGACACTTCCGAACGTGGGGGGCGTCTTTGTGGACAAGCACTCCACCGGCGGGGTCGGCGACAAAACGACGCTTATCGTTGCACCCATTGTTGCCGCCTGCGGCGGAAAAGTCGCCAAAATTTCCGGGCGCGGTCTCGGTCATACAGGCGGCACCACCGACAAGCTGTCGTCCATTCCCGGCTTTCGCACCGACCTCACGCCGGATGAAATCGCCAAAGTGGTCGGCGAATGCGGCTTGTGTGTCACCGGCAGTACGGGCGAGCTGGCGCCCGCAGACAAAAAGCTTTACGCCCTGCGGGATGTGACCGCCACGGTGGACAGCATTCCCCTCATCGCCGCCAGCATCATGAGCAAAAAAATTGCCGCCGGCGCCAAAAACATCGTGCTCGACGTCAAGACCGGCAGCGGCGCCTTTATGAAAAAGAGCGCAGACGCCAAAGCCCTCGCCCGGGAGATGGTCAGCATCGGCACCCATCGGGGACTGCGCGTGAGCGCCATGATCACCAACATGGACGCACCCCTCGGCTATGCCATCGGCAACACGCTGGAGGTCATCGAAGCCGTGCAGACCCTTCGCGGCATCGGTCCTGCCGACCTGACGGAGCTGTGCCTACAGCTTGCGGCGCAGATGCTGCGGATGTGCGGCGGCGGTTCCCAAGACGAGTGTTTTCGTATGGCGAGCAACGCGCTGTACAACGGTCTTGCCTATGAGCGGTTCCTGTGGATGGTTCGGGCACAGGGCGGCAGCACAGATGTGCTGAGCAACACCGCACTGTTTCGCAAGTCCTGCTGTTACCGCACCATCGAAGCACCCGCAGATGGCTACATCCGCCACATGGACGCCGAGAAGTGCGGTATCGCCGCCATGCAGCTGGGCGCAGGCCGCCAGAAAAAAGAGGATTCCATTGACTACGCCGCCGGCATTGTTTTGGATGTCAAACCCGGCTTTGCCGTGTCCGCCGGGGACAGAATCGCCACGCTGTACGCCGAGCGGGAGGAACTGTTCGACGATGCGGTCGCCACGCTTTCGGACGCTTTTGAAATTGCGGACAGCGCACCGAAGCCGATCCCAATGGTGATCGACACGGTGAGCAATGTGCAATAGGGAAAACAAAATGGAAAAGAAAGATTGTCCGTGCAAAAAGAAAAAGTGCGTGCGGCACGGAAACTGCGACGCTTGCAAAGCGTACCATGCCGCCTCCAAACGACAGCGACCGTGTGAAAAAGAGAAACTTACACTTTTCAAAAAGAAAGGTTCATCACGGAAAGTTGGGGGATTAAAAGTTTCGCTCAAGCCTTTTTAAAGGCTTGCAGATTCCAAAGGCAG
>JBJEQK010000003.1:0-4989 GCA_051881715.1 Acutalibacteraceae bacterium | reverse complement strand
GACTGTTTTGGCGTGGGGAACCCTCGCCGGGGGTTCCCCGGTGCAGAGCACAATTTCAAAATTTTCATAATGAACGTATAAATTGCAATTCAATGTTTACTTTTTTCCGAATTTATGGTATATTGAATTGGTTACTTTAGAAGAAGCAAGGTGTTCCATGTGAAAAAGATCGGGTTTGACAACGACAAATATCTGAAAATGCAGTCCGAGCACATCCAACAGCGCATCAATCAGTTCGGCGGCAAGCTGTATCTGGAATTCGGCGGCAAGCTTTTTGACGACTATCACGCCTCCCGTGTCCTGCCCGGCTTCGCCCCGGACAGCAAGATCAAAATGCTGCTGCAGCTGAAGGATCAGGCAGAGATCGTGATCGTCATCAACGCCGGCGATATCGAGAAAAACAAGGTGCGCGGCGATTTGAGCATTACATACGACTTGGACGTGCTTCGTCTGATCGACGCCTTCCGCAGCTTCGGGCTGATGGTCGGCAGTGTTGTCATGACCCGTTACCAGTCCCAGCCAGCGGCAGACGCTTTTTGCAAGCGCTTGGAATCCTTGGGCATCAAGGTCTACCACCACTACCCCATTGAGGGCTACCCCTCCGACATTGACAAAATCGTCAGCGACGAAGGATTCGGGCGAAATGACTATATCGAAACGACCCGTTCTTTGGTCGTGATCACTGCACCCGGTCCCGGCAGCGGCAAGATGGCCACCTGTCTTTCCCAGCTCTACCACGAACACAAGCGCGGCGTCAACGCGGGCTACGCTAAATTTGAAACATTCCCCATTTGGAACCTACCCCTCAAGCACCCGGTGAATCTGGCATACGAGGCCGCCACCGCAGACCTGAACGACGTCAACATGATCGACCCCTTCCACCTTGACGCCTACGGGGAAACCACGGTCAACTACAACCGTGATGTGGAAATTTTCCCCGTCCTCGCTGCGACCTTTGACCAGATCTACGGCACCTGCCCCTACAAGTCCCCCACGGACATGGGCGTCAATATGGCAGGCAACTGCATCGTGGACGATGAAGCCTGCTGCACCGCCTCCCGACAGGAGATCATCCGCCGCTATTTTGCAGAACAGTGCGCACTTAAAAAAGGTCTCGGCAACCCCGACAGCGTGTTGAAGATAAAGCTCTTAATGAAGCAGACGGGCATCACCTTGCAGGAGCGCCCTGTTATCGCCGCCGCCGTCGCAAAGGCAGAGGAAACGGGAGAGCCCGCTGTTGCCATCGAAGTCGGCGAAGACTGTCTCGTCACGGGCAAGACCTCCGATCTGATGGGCGCCAGCGCCGCCGCCATGCTGAACGCACTGAAAAAGCTCGCCGGCATCGACGACGATTTGCATCTGCTTGCTCCGTCGATTATCGAGCCGGTGCAGGAGTTGAAAGTCAAATACATGGGCAACCAAAATCCGAGACTTCATGTGGACGAGGTGCTCATTGCCCTGTCTGTCTCCGCCGCCACCAACCCCATGGCACGTCTTGCACTCCAGCAGATTCCGAAATTGCAGGGCATGGAAGCCCACGCCACGGTCATTTTGACGGCGAACGACGAATCCGTCTTTAAGAAATTCGGCGTCAACATCACCTGCGAACCGCAGTACCAAACCAAAAAACTGTATCACAAATAAGGAAACTGCATCCGCTCCCTTGGGAACGGGTGCAGTTTTTGCCTGAAACAGTTTTTTCGGTTTATGTGTTTTATGAATCCTTAAACGTCACATTGTACTCTACGCCGATGGCTTCGCCAAAGTTTTCTACGTATTCTTTTAGGAGATTTTTGGCACTTTCTTGTGCTTGAATA
Organism: Acutalibacteraceae bacterium; assembly: GCA_051881715.1. Lineage (GTDB taxonomy): Bacteria > Bacillota > Clostridia > Oscillospirales > Acutalibacteraceae > UBA1425. Next base: position 3,172 of record JBJEQK010000003.1, on the reverse strand, counting down.
AACAGAGCTTCGTTTTCAGAAGCTGTTTTTAACATTTCATCCTGCGCCTTTTGCATTGTAACTGAAACATTTTCTGCTGTAACCTTTGCAGAACCCCCCTCAATATAGAAACAATCCGGCGTGAACTTGTCAGTGTCAATGGAATGCGTCAAAATCTTTGCTTTTGGTATTGTGATCACAACATTATTTTCGTCATCCATATCGACACGCACTAACGATGCGTCAATTCCAAAGGTAACAATACCCGAATACTCCACCCAGAACTTCCTGTCCTTGCTCCAAAACAGAAAAACTTTTTCTGCGTCTTTCTTCTCGTATTTTGCCACATTGTTGTAATAACACTTCAACGTCGCCAAATTGCATATGGAAGCAATCTTACTCGAAGAAACATCGAGTTGTCTGTTTTTTGTAGTACAGCCAGCCATTGTAAGAAGCAGAGTAATAATCGTCAGAAAATATATACATTTTCTCATATTTATGCCTCCTCGATATCAACAATTTTCACTGTGTATTTTTCATCCAGTTGTTCAACAAGCGGTTCGATTAATCCCTTGATGAAGTTTACAGTATTCTCTCTTGCTAACTGTAAGACGTCCTCATTATCCATCGCTTTCTTTTGAGCATCGGCAATACAGAGCTTATACGCAAGAACTGCTGTATCGTGCGTGTCTAGCTTATCATCATTGAAAATGTATTCCAGAGAGCCTTGATCAACCACTACCTCGTTTATTTTCATTTCTGGAATACGCACAGTGATTTCTTTTTTCTCTGTATCCGGTTCGTCCACTTGAATTTCTCTCAAATCAATACCGACCGATACCGTTGATTCGTATGAAACATAGTAGTCCACTTTTTCCGGCTTTTTCTCATTGTAAACTGTCAGAACGCTATTGTTCACAAACTCTGCCGTAGACAGTTCACTGGTTTGAATGATTTTCTCAAGCGTGGATTTGGTTATTATCGTTTCTTTCTCGGTTATTCGTGACACCCCAAATATCACTACGCCAACCAAAATCAGCACGGAAATGACGATGAATATTAGCTTCTTTGATTTCAACTTTTTCACTTTCTCTGCACCCTTTCACATTCAGAATAGCAATTTGTACATAAGAGGGTTTGTAAATGATGCGAAATTGAACGCAAGATTTATTCTTTGTTCTTTTCGCCTGCAAAGCGTTTGAGCAGGGGCAGGATCATGGCGCCAACAGTATTGCCCAGCACGACCATGAGAAGGAAAAGGAACGATTTTCCCGTAAAGCTTCTGCCGGCAGCAAAATAGAACATATCCGCAATGGAATGCTCGAAGCCTGCCACGATAAACACCGGCACTGCAAACAGGACGCCGATCATGGTCTTGTTCTTATACAGCTTGATAGCAAAATACATCAGCACACCGCAAAAGATGCCCAAAATGAAGGTTTGCAATGGATTTTGTCCCAGCTTCGCTGCGCACATATCCGCCGCTTTCGCCTGACTTTTCGGCAGTGCGTAGGACACCAGCAGACCGCACAGCGTTGCGGCAATGTAGTTCCCCACAAGACCCGTCAGCAGATGCAGGGCATCGTGCTTGTTGTACTGCTCTGCGACAAAACCGATTTTGCCGGTGAACAGGTAAAGATTCATCTGCACCACGGAGATCAGTCCCACCGTAAACAGGATCGCACCCAAGGTTCTCTCCTCACAGCCGAGAAAGACTGACCCGCCGATGGCGATCATCAGACCGGCGGCCAAAGAATTAAAAATCGTTTTCTTCATTTTCTCTCTATCCCCTAACCAATACTTTAAGAAAAGCGGAGCTGTCTGCTACGGCAGCTCCGCCTTTTTTATTTTTGAGGAACAAGCATTTCCTTACCGCCCATATAGGGACGCAATGCTTCGGGGATCCGAACGGAGCCATCCTCCTGCAAATTGTTCTCTAAGAAAGCGATCAGCATTCTGGGCGGCGCCACAACGGTGTTGTTGAGGGTGTGCGCGAAGTATTTTTGCTTGTTGTCGCTGACGCGGATCTTCAATCTGCGTGCCTGTGCATCGCCGAGATTGGAGCAGGAACCGACCTCGAAATACTTCTGCTGTCTGGGAGACCAAGCCTCCACATCCACGGATTTGACCTTCAGATCCGCCAAATCGCCGGAACAGCACTCCAAAGTACGCACGGGTATGTCCAGACTGCGGAACAGATCGACGGTGTTCTGCCACAGCTTATCGAACCACATTTTGCTGTCCTCCGGCTTGCAGACGACGATCATCTCCTGCTTCTCAAACTGATGGATGCGGTACACGCCGCGTTCCTCGATGCCGTGGGCGCCCTTCTCCTTACGGAAGCAGGGAGAGTAGCTGGTCAGGGTCTGCGGCAGAGACTCCACAGGCAAAATTTTGTCGATGAACTTGCCGATCATGGAGTGTTCGCTGGTGCCGATCAAATACAGATCCTCGCCCTCAATTTTGTACATCATGGCGTCCATTTCCGCAAAACTCATGACGCCCGTCACCACGTTGGAGCGGATCATGAAGGGCGGCACACAATAGGTGAAGCCCCTGTCGATCATGAAATCACGGGCATAGGAGATCACGGCGGAATGCAGGCGCGCGATATCGCCCATCAGGTAGTAGAAGCCGTTACCCGCCACGTCACGGGCGCTGTCCAGGTCAATACCATTGAAGCGCTCCATGATCTCGGTATGGTAAGGGATCTCGAACCCGGGAACAACCGGATCCCCGTAGCGCTGTACCTCCACATTCTCGCTGTCATCCTTGCCGATGGGAACGCTGGGGTCAATAATGTTCGGAATGGTCATCATGATCTTGGTGATCTTTTCCGAATACTCCGCTTCCAGCATCTCCAGTTCTGCAAGTCTTGCGGCATTGGCGGCTACCTGTTTTTTGACTTCCTCTGCCTCGTCCTTTTTCCCCTGTGCCATCAAGGCGCCGATCTGCTTGGACAACGTGTTGCGTCCCGCACGCAGACTGTCTGCTTCACTCTTGGCGGCACGGCTCTGCTTGTCCAGCTCGATAACTTCGTCCACCAGCGGCAGCTTCTTGTCCTGAAACTTGTTGCGGATGTTCTGGCGAACAATGTCCGGGTTTTCTCTTAAAAACTTGATATCAATCATAATAGCATCTCCTCTTTGCCCTTTTTACTTTTTCTTTGTATGCTTCACGATCCACGTCGCCG
>JBJEQK010000002.1:0-5038 GCA_051881715.1 Acutalibacteraceae bacterium | reverse complement strand
TTACAAATCAGCTGCTCTACCGACTGAGCTATACCGGCGACTCACGCGGAACGAGAGTATTATACCACGGACTGCCAAAATGTCAAGCATTATTTTCAAAAAACGAATTATTTTCTGCGGGTTTGAGCCGGTCGGCGGGCGGGTCACATCTGCTGTTCTGACAGCCAGGATAAAAAGCTTTTGGCAAGATTGAGCTGCTGGGAATTCATACCTCTCAATAATTCTGCGATATCCTTCCACTCTTCATCCTCGTACCGGATGCTGCCGGTGAGAAACTCATCAGGTGTTGTATCCAGGGCGATTGCCAGCTTCATGATTACTTCCAGGGAGGGGATAGAGGTGGCGCGCTCGATGCAGGAAAGGTATTTGTCGTTGATTCCGGCCTTTTCACAGACCTGAATCTGACGAAGTCCCAATTCTTTTCGCCGCCTTGCGATTCTCCTGCCAATCTCTGAATAATCCAATTCCATTCCGTTCACCTCAGGGAATATTGTAGCCGTAAGATGCTGAACAAAAAACCATCTTAAAGCGGAAAATCAACTTGACATAGGAATAATTATTGCTTATAATTGTTTTATCCACTTATAGGTGGAATATAACTTATATAACAAGGAGGGCAATACAATGAAAAGGAAGTCGGTTTTGAGAAATGCAGTTATGGCGATTTTGCTGCTGGCTGTGGTCGTCCCTATGTTTGCAGGACGAGCTGATGCGGCAAAGGAGCTTCGGGCAGGAGATACAATCAAGTTTGGTTCCTATGAACAGGATGATATCTTTATGAATGGCGCTGAACCGATTGAATGGTATGTTCTTTCGGTCAACGATGAAACTGCTCTTCTGCTCAGCAAATATGCACTTTTCTCCGGAGCGTATAATGAGAGCTGGGCTTCTCTGACCTGGGATCGCTGCACACTGCGGGATTGGATGAATGATGATTTCTACGAGAGTGCATTTTCTTCTTCTGAGCAGGATGCCATTGTGACATCGATTCTTCGGGCAGAAAAGAATCCTGTTTATAAAACCAGTGCAGGAGAAGACACCGAAGACAAGGTTTTCGTCCTGAGCATTTCGGAAGCGAGCCGTTTTTTGAAGGAAGCACGGCTGCTGAAGGGCGTTCCCACAGAGTATGCAGTGTCCTGCGGTGCAAGACGCACCAAGGATGGAACTTGCTGGTATTGGCTGCGCAGTCCCGGTGAAGACCGTACAACCGCCGCTTATGTCACGACAGAAGTGACAATTAACGAGAAGGGCGTTCCTCTGAACTATTATGACGCAGGTGTCCGCCCTGCAATCTGGGTTGATCTTTCAAAACTTGGATGATGTAAATTTGAAATACGGTATGGTATTTCATTTTTCGTTCTGCATATGTCCTTGGAAAGGGTAAATACAAACTTCTACATTTTGATTCAAGGGAGAAATACGTATGAAAAAGGCATTTCAGAAAGCAACTGTTTTACTAATGTTGGCTGCTCTTCTAGCCACACTGCCTATGTCTGCACTGGCTATCACCAATGACGGTGAGATGGCAGAAAACAATGGCACGGTTGATGTTAACAATGGCGTAATTAAGGTTAATAACGGAGTGGTTGTTCAGAATTCCTTCGACGCAGTCGTCGATGAAAACAATGGCGTTGTGTCACAGAATGACTACTTGGTAGACATCAACAATGGCGAGGTGACAGAAAACAAAGCTATTGTAACGACCAACAACGGTGTTATTGTTCAGAACGGTGAAGAGGCTTGCGTCAATGAAAACTATGGTGAGGTAATAACTAACAACAATTTCGTATCCAATAAAGAGGGTGGCGTCGTTGTTAACAACGATAGCATGGTTTGGAACTATTCCGGTGGCGTCGTGGAAAACAATAATTGTATTGTTGCAAATTACGCAGGCGGCGAAGTGATTTACAATAACTATGAGGTTGATAACTATGCTGGAGGCATTCTGAATGATGTGCTGCATTATGATGCAGCTGGAGAGTCGGCTGTTTCCTACGATGTGAATCTGTCCTTTGATGGCGGGGATAATCGATATGTCCCTGTCTATATTGCAGAAGACTGTCTGCCTCCTGCGCATGGTGAAGCAACAGTCTGCGGTGTTACCAAGCAAGCTGTCTTAAATTCAACGCTGAATTTGCGGGAAGTTGGCCAGTTGTTTGACAATGATGGCTACGAGGTCGTCGGATATGAATATGTCAACCAAGAAGAAACTGGCTTTGTCACGGTGAATGATGTTTTCTTTACGGTTGACCAAGGCGGTCAAAAGATTTACCTGATCTGGGATGTTGTTCGGAACGAGTATATTCCGGTGTATCTGACCCATATCAGCGCTGAGAGAGTCTATCCCGGAGCAGAAATCGCTGTGCCTTCGCAGTTATTCAGAGTTCTTGAAGTGTATGATGACTCCATGCTCGTAACTACCTGCTGGCAGGTTTCTGAGGCGGAATTGGCTGCGCCCATGGAATATCTTCAGAGCGTACTTACCCCTGAACAGAGCAACAAGATTATCGGTGCTCCTGAACTGCTGAGTGAGGATTTGGTTGCTGAGCACTTTGGTGGTGTTGGCAGTTACATCTGTTTCACAGCACAGCTTGACCTGTTTGCATAACAATGCTTTTGGGAAGCATTCCCGTAAAAGCCTGTTTTTAGAAAGGTGATATGATGTTTGAAACAATTGAAGAATTGTTTACGATAGGTTTCTGGGCGGTTGCTATTTTATTGTTTGTCTGCGGCATTGTCGTATGTATTTGTGGTTTTACTTCTGGAAGTGCTTGGAAAATAATCACATCCGTTTTTGCGCTTCTTTTGGGAATCTATGCGTTTGCGCGTATGTATGAGAAGTATGAGAGCATAGCCTGGTGCTTGATGACTGCTGGACTGGCGTTTTCGTTGCCTGCTATTTTTTCACCTGATGGGAACGGGAGCAGAACATCGTCACAGAGCAAGAAAAGCTTCAGTGAAGCCTATTTAGATGCATATGCAGAGGAAAAGCTGATTGAAGAAGCGGTCACAAATGCACTTCGCAAAAACAAGGACTAACCTGTTTATACGGAAACTGATAATTGTATGCCTATTCATTCATAGCAGCAATCAAATTTTCCGAATAATCTGTTGAGTATTTCTTCTTTATAATGATGCAAAAAGCACCAACCCTTTCGGGCTGGTGCTTTTGCTATCGCGTATTGAGTAATTACAGCTCGATATCCATCTTTGCGATGACAGCGGCGCAGCGGGGGCATAGGCCCTCTTCGTTGGCGTGCTCGGAGTGCATCCAGCAGCGGGGGCACTTGGTGCCCTTGGCCTCGGAGACGCCGATGGTCAGGGCAGGGAAGTTGGTTCCGCAGGACACCTCGGCACCCTCCTCGGGAGCGGCCCAGGCGCAGCTGGAGACGATGAAGATCTCTGCCAGGTTCACACCCTCGCAGGCACTGCGCAGGCTCTCATCGCCGCTCTGAAGGCTGACGTGGGCTTCCAGTGCCTTGCCGATTCTCTTGTCGGCACGGGCCTTCTCCAGAACGCCGTTGACGTCCTGGCGCAGCTTCATGACGGTGTCCCACCTGGCCATGGCAGCATCGTCCAGGGTATAGGCGGCGCAGTCCGTGGGCATCTGGTTGAGCAGGATGTTCCGCTTGTCGTCGGCGTCGGCGTGGGGCATGGACTGCCAGATCTCGTCGCAGGTGAAGGCCAGGATGGGAGCGAACAGCTTTGCCATGGCGTCCACGATCAGGTACAGGGCGGTCTGGGCGGAACGGCGGCGCAGGCCGTCCTTCTCCTCGCAATACAGCCGGTCCTTCAGGATGTCCAGGTAGAAGGAGCTCAGCTCCACAACGCAGAAATCGTTGATGGCGTGGGTGACCACATGGTACTCGTAGCCGTTGTAGGCCTTGCGGCAGACGGCAATCAGCTCATTGAGCTTGGTCAGCGCCCATCTGTCCAGCTCCTCCATCTGGTCGGCGGGAACCAGATTGTTGGGGTCGAATTCATTCAGGTTGCCCAGGCAGTAGCGGGCGGTGTTGCGGAATTTCAGATAGTTCTGGGCGATCTGCTTGAAGATCTCCTTGGAGCAGCGCACGTCTGCGTGGTAGTCGGAGGAGGCGGCCCACAGGCGGACGATGTCGGCGCCGTATTCCTTGATGAGGTCGGCGGGGTCCACGCCGTTGCCCAGGCTCTTGTGCATGGCCCGGCCCTGGCCGTCCACGGTCCAGCCGTGGGTCAGAACCTGCCGGAAGGGAGCACCCTGATCCAGTGCGCCCACGCTGGTCAACAGGCTGGACTGGAACCAGCCGCGGTACTGGTCGGCGCCCTCAATGTAGACGTCGGCGGGCCACAGCTCGGGATTGTCGTGCATCAGGGAAGCGTAGTGGGTGGAGCCGGAGTCAAACCAGCAGTCCAGGGTGTCTTTCTCCTTGGTGAAGGTCTTGCCGCCGCAGTGGGGGCAGGTGAAGCCCTCGGGAGCCAGCTCCATGGCATCCTTCTCAAACCAGATGTTGGAGCCGTACTCGTCAAACAGGCCGGAGAGCTTTTCGATGGACTCGGGGGTGGACACGGGCTTGCCGCAGCAGTCGCAGTAGAACACGGGGATGGGCAGACCCCAGCGGCGCTGGCGGGAGATGCACCAGTCGGCGCGCTCGCGGATCATGCTGACCATCCGGTCGCCGCCCCATGCGGGGAACCACTGGACGTTTTCGATGGCTTCGATGGCCTTGTCCTTGAAGGACTCCACGGAGCAGAACCACTGGGGCGTGGCCCGGAAGATGACGGGCTTCTTGCAGCGGTCGTGGTGGGGGTAGGAGTGGACGATGTCCTCGGAGGCGAACAGCATGCCGCTCTGCTTCAGATCCTCCAGAATGACGGGGTTGGACTTGTCGGTGGTCAGACCCTCGTACTTGCCGGCGTAGGCGGTGTGGCGGCCATAGTCGTCCACGGGAACCACCAGCTCCATGCCGTAGCGCATGCAGGTCTGGTAGTCGTCGGCACCGAAGCCGGGGGCGGTGTGGACACAGCCGGTACCGGAATCCATGGTGACGTACTCGGCGTT
>JBJEQK010000001.1:0-22353 GCA_051881715.1 Acutalibacteraceae bacterium | reverse complement strand
GACTGTTTTGGCGTGGGGAACCCTCGCCGGGGGTTCCCCGGTGCAGAGCACAATTCCCGCAACACACTTTGAATGAAGCAAAACCGTCAAACGGAGCGTAAATTGCTCATCGTTTGACGGTTTTCTTTTTTACCCTGCGGCTACGGTGCTTTCTGCGGCGCCGATGCCGAGACTGACGGACAGCGCCCGATCCACGCGGGTCATGTCCGCATCGGGCAGGTTGCCCATTTTTTCTTTCAGTCGCTGTTTATCCAGCGTCCGAACCTGTTCAAGCAAAATAATGGAATCCTTGGCAAGACCGCTTCCGTCGGCATTGACACGGATATGGGTGGGCAAATTGGTTTTGAAACGCTGACTGGTGATGGCCGCAGCGATCACAGTGGGGCTGAATTTGTTGCCGATGTCGTTCTGCACGATCAGCACGGGACGAATCCCGCCCTGTTCGGAACCGACGACCGGACTTAAATCTGCGTAAAATATATCACCACGTCTGACTGTCATTGTAGGATCACTCTCCGCTGTTTTGAATTGCAACCATAGCTTTGCCGGATTTGGTGCAAATTAAACATTCAATCAGAAAACGGGGAGCTTTTTTCCTCAATATACTATATGTGATTTTATGGAATCCGTGCCGTTTCTACGGAAAACACCGCTTCGGTTTTGCTGTGTGCAAACTGAAAGCGCATCACGCCGCCGTCCATGGACTGCAAAACGGAAAATCCGTCCGTCACCGTGAAATCGTACCGCCAGCCCTCCGGCGTTTCGGCAGGCTCCGCCTGCGCATTCAAAAAGACGAGCCACGCCTTTTGCAGTGCCTCAAAGCAGGCAGTCTGCGCCATGGGCACGGTGATTCCCTGCGCTGTCACGGTCTTTTCTGCGCCGCAGGTCACGGTCGTTCCCGAAAGCTCCTGCGGACTTGTCAGGGAAAAGGTCATGGCATCCGCCGTGTAATTCCATGCGGCGCTCATGTCCAAAAGCTCTGTGGAGATCTGTACCGTCCCCGACAGGGGCAGTGCATAGGAGGGCGGCACATTCGGCGTCACTTTGGAGCATCCGGCAAACAAAAGAAACATCGCAAGCAGACAAACAGCACGTTTCAAAAAAGCACTTCCTTACTCAAACTGAGAAAGCACGTGCGGCAATTCCGCAATACAGTCCGACGCCAGCATACCGCGCATGGACAGACGATCGGCCGCACAGTCGGCACACAGACCGTGGATATACACCGCTGTGTCTGCGGGGAAATGTACGCCCTGCGCCGCAAAGCCGCCCAGCAGTCCTGCCAAAAAATCTCCGCTGCCGCCCTTGGCCAACCCCGAATTGCCGGTGGTGTTGATAAAGGCGGTGCCGTTCTGCCCGGCGACAATGGTATTCGCGCCCTTGAGCACCAGCGTCACGCCGTATTTCGCCGCAAAGGCGCACGCCGCACGCACACGATCCTGCTGTACATCCGCAATACTGCAATGCATCAGACGAGCCATCTCGCCGGGATGCGGCGTCAGATACAGCTTGCACGATGCTTTCTTAATACAATCTATATGGTCGGCGATGAGATTTATGCCGTCTGCATCCAGAATAACGGGGCACTGCGCCTTTTCCAGAACCGCCTGCACCAGCGCCTGTGTGCCGGCGCTCTGTCCCAATCCGCAGCCGAGCACGATGGCCTGCATACCCTGCATAGCCTCCAAGATGTACGGAATGGACGAAGCGGCAAACTTGCCCTCGCTGTCCGACGGCATGGGCAGAAGCGGTGATTCCGTCAGCTTTGCGCCGATGGCGGGATACGCCGCATCGGGGAACGCCGCATAGACAAGTCCCGCACCACTGCGCAGCGCCGCCTGTACGCACAGCACCGCCGCACCGGCGTAGCTGCGGCTGCCGCAGATGCACAGCACCTTGCCGAAGTCCCCCTTGTTGGACACCTGCGGACGGGGCGGGAACGCCGCAGAGATCTCCTTGCTCGTAAACGTGTACGCATAGTAGGGCGCATTTTTGTAGTACTGCTCCTCCACGCCGATGCGAGTGAGCACCACCTTGCCGCACCATGCGGCGGCGGGCTTGAGCACATGGCACAGCTTGCCGCCGGAGATCGCTAGGGTGTAGTCCGCATGGATGCATTCCCCCTGCACTTCACCGCTGTCGCAGGAAAGTCCGCTGGGCACATCCACCGAAAAAACGGTACCCTTGGCGCCGTTGACCATGCGGAACAAGGACGCCAGCGTCTCGTCCGCCGCACCGCGGAAGCCGATGCCGAACACGGCGTCCACCAGCACATCCGCCTCGGGAATCAGCCGCTTCGGCGCATCGTTTTGCGTCAGGTCAAACACCTTGACCTGCGTGCCGCTGAGTTTGGAAAACATGAACGCCGCATCCGCATCCTTCGGCGCACCGAACACCAGCAGCACCGCCACCGCATACCCGTCCTCGGAAAGCTTGCGGGCAATGACGAAACCGTCACCGCCGTTTTTTCCCTTTCCGCATAAAACTGCCACCTTCCGATCCCTGCGCACACGCTTTTTGATCTGCGCACTGCACGCACTGCCGGCGTTTTCCATCAGCCGCAGATACGCCATCCCGGCATCCGCCGCTGTTTTCTCCGCCGCGCGCATTTGTTTTTCGGTGTAAATCTTCATAAAATCGCCGCCTTTCTGCGACCAGTATAGCATATCTTGTCCCATTTTGCACGCCTTTTTTCCGCATGGCGATTTTATTTGTAAATTTTATGGAATGTACTTGTATTTCCGAAAAGAATGGGTTATAATATATGTGTTTTAGTTTTCGATAAGAGGTGGTATTTTATGACGGACAAGACGATCCAGTTCTCCCTGAAGGATGAACACGAAACCGAAATGCGGCGCACCCTCGTCGCGGTGTACGAAGCGCTCAGCGAAAAAGGCTACAACCCCATCAGTCAGATCGTCGGCTACATCCTCTCGGAGGATCCGACATATATCACCACGCACAACAACGCCCGCAGTCTCGTCCGCCGCATCGACCGGGATGAACTGCTGCAGATCCTCGTCAAGGAGTATCTCGGGCTCGACAACTGACCGCAAATCCACTCGGAAAGGAAGCGCATTGACTTGGCGAAGAAAAGCGAATTTCTCACGTACAAAGGCAAACCCCTTGTGCGCAAGGACAAAACCATCTACTACGGCAATCCCACGGACCCTTATGTTGTGATTCTGCAAATCACCAGCACCAAAGAATTCCACGATATGCAGATCGCTGACCGCGTTGTGGTTCAGCTCGTATCCACCGACCCGGACGCCCGTCCCCGTGACCGCATCATCAAAAAAGGCGAAAAGCGCGGTCTGTACAACGCGATGGACATCGGCACTGTTTGGCTGGAACGTGCACTGACCAAAAACACATAACGGAACATACCGAAAGGCCGGGACGACAGACGTTTCGGTCTTTTCTTTTGGAGTGAACATCTATGAAAGCCGCCATCTACACCCTCGGCTGCAAAGTCAACCAGTACGAATCGCAGGTCATTGCGGAGGCACTGCAAAAAAGAGGCTACACCCTTGTGGAGCCGGACACGCTCGCCGATGTATACATCGTCAATTCCTGCACCGTTACCTCGGAAAGCGACCGCAAAAACCGCCAGATCGTCCGCCGCCTGCGCCGGCAAAATCCCGACGCCGCCGTTCTGCTCACGGGCTGTATGCCCCAAGCCTATCCCGAACAGGCCGCCGCACTCACCGAAGCGGACATCATCGTCGGCAATCGAAGCAACGGGCAGATTCCCGACCTGCTGGAGGAATTTTTTCGCACACGACAGCGGCACATCGCCACGCAGGCGCACCAAAGCGGGGACGATTTTGCCCCCTGCGCCATACATAGCTTCTACGGACGCACCCGTGCCGAGATCAAAATCGAGGACGGCTGCAACCGCTTCTGCACCTACTGCGCCATCCCCTACGCCCGTGGGCGGGTGCGCTCCAAAAAGACAGAGGACATCCGCACCGAAGCCGCCGCTTTGGGCGAAGCCGGGTACAGCGAGATCGTCCTCGTCGGCATCAATCTGTCCGCCTATGCGGACGGCGAGCGGAACATCTGCGACGCGGTGGAAGCTGCCTGCGAGAGCGACAAGGTTCTGCGTGTGCGCCTCGGCTCCTTGGAGCCGGATCACCTGACCGACGCCGTTGTGGAACGCCTTGCCGCCAGCCAAAAGCTTTGCCCGCAGTTCCACATCTCCCTGCAAAGCGGCTGTGACCGCACCCTTCGGTGCATGAATCGCCACTACACGGCGGCGGAATACAAGACGCTGTGCGGCAAGCTGCGTTCCGTTTTCCCGGATGCGACACTGACTACGGACGTCATGGTCGGGTTTCCCGGAGAAACGAAAGAGGATTTTGAAGAATCCCTCCGTTTTGTCCAAGAGATCGGCTTTGAAAAGGTGCACGTGTTCCCTTACTCTCCCCGCTCCGGGACGAGAGCCGCCGATATGCCCGACCAGATCCCAAAATCGGTCAAGGAAGAGCGTGCCGCCGTCATGCTCGCCGAAACGGACGACATTCGCCGGCAATTTCTGCAAGCGCAGATCGGTCGAACCGTGCAGATCCTTGTGGAGGAACACAGGGAAAACGGCTGGCACGAGGGCTACACCGCCAACTACACGCCCGTGCGTGTGCAGGGAAACTGTCCCGAGAGCGGTTTGGTCACGGTGCGCATTACCGGCGCCGATGGGGACAAGTGCATCGGAATCATCCAGTAAAAATGGTTCATCACAGTTTTTTGTGGGATTAAAAATTTCGCTCAAGCCTTTTTAAAGGCTTGCGGATTCCAAAGGCGGCGCCTTTGGTCGCCGACCGCAGTCGGCGAAATCCAAGCAAAAGAAAAGCGCAGGAGGGGAGCCCAAACAGTCCAGTGGACTGTTTGGGCGTGGGGAACCCTCGCCGGGGGTTCCCCGGTGCGAAGCACAAATCCCACAATTTTCCGTGAGGAGCGTAAAAATACACTGCCGAGTTTTTGCGGACTCGGCAGTGTTTTTTGGTTTCTGTGTTCTGTTCAGATTCTGGCAACGCCGCTGTCCCGTGCGGCCTTTATGACCGCTTTGGCGACAACGCCGGCGATGCGCTTGTCGATGGCTTTGGGGACGATGTAGTCCTCGCAAAGCTCCTCATCGCTGACTAAGTTTGCCAGAGCAATGGAGGTTGCCATCTTCATCTCCTCGTTGATGTCGCTGGCTCTGCAATCCAGTGCGCCGCGGAACACGCCGGGGAACGCCATAACGTTGTTGATCTGGTTCGGGAAGTCGGAACGACCTGTGCCGACCACTCTTGCCCCCGCCTTCTTCGCAAGGTCGGGCATGATCTCGGGGGTGGGGTTCGCCATGGGGAACACGATGGCGTCCTTGTTCATGGAGCGCACCATGTCCTCGGTCACGATGCCGGGTGCGGAAACGCCGATGAACACATCGGTGCCGACCATGGCATCCGCCAGGGAGCCTTGGCAGTTCGCCTTGTTGGTGATCTGCGCCATTTCTTCCTGCGCCGGATTGTTGGTGGGTTTGCCGGCATAGATGGCACCGTGGCGACCGGCAAGGGTCAGATCCTGCACGCCCAGCTGCATAATCAGCTTCGCGATGGCGATGCCTGCGGAGCCTGCGCCGCTGATGACCACCTTGACCTTGCCAATATCCTTGCCGACCAGCTTGAGGGCATTCAGCAGTGCCGCGCCCACAACGATGGCGGTGCCGTGCTGGTCGTCGTGGAAGATGGGGATGTCGCACTTTTCTTTGAGCTTGCGCTCGATCTCAAAACAGCGGGGCGCTGCGATATCCTCCAGATTGATGCCGCCGAAGGAGCCGGAGATATTGTAGACTGTCTGCACGATCTCGTCCACGTCCTTGGAACGCACACAGATGGGGAAAGCATCCACATCGCCGAATTCCTTAAACAGAGCACACTTGCCCTCCATCACGGGCATACCGGCCTCCGGGCCGATGTCCCCCAGTCCGAGAACGGCGGTGCCGTCCGTAACGACCGCCACCAGGTTGGAGCGGCGGGTCAGGGCAAAGGATTTATCGTAGTCCTTCTGAATTTCCAAACACGGCTCCGCAACACCGGGCGTATACGCCAGCGCCAGATCCTCCATGGTTTGGATTGGAACACGGGTATTGACCTCGATCTTTCCCTTCCATTCGTAGTGTTTCTGCAATGATTCCTCGCGAACTGTCATGCATTCTTTCCTTCTTTCACTAATTTTACAATACGGCTGGTGCCCAGTCGGTCTGCGCCCAGTCGGATAAATTCCTCGGCATCGGCGATGGACGAAATGCCGCCCGCCGCCTTGATTTTCAGATGCGGTGCACAGTGTGCTTTGAACAGACGGATATCGTCAAAACTCGCCCCTGCAACAGAAAAGCCTGTGGAGGTCTTGATGAAATCCGCCCCGGAATCGGACACAATGCGGCACATCCGAATTTTTTCGTCCTCGGTCAAAAGGCAGGTCTCGATAATGACCTTGAGCACCTGATCCCGGCAGGCACTGCGCACCGCCTCGATATCCCGGCGCACGGCATCGTCATCCCCCGCCTTGAGCGTGCCGACGGAAATGACCATGTCGATCTCCGACGCACCGTTTTCCACGGCGTCCTTCGTCTCGAAGCACTTCGCCGCCGTGGTGCTGTAGCCGTTCGGGAAGCCGATGACGGTACAGATGGGCAGTTTTCCCTGCACGTACTCAACAGCCTGCCGCACATACAGTGCAGGAATACAGACCGATGCGGTTTTGTACTGCATACCGTCGTCACACAGCGTGCGGATATCCGCCCATGTGGCTGTGGTAGACAGAACGGTATGATCCACTTTCGACAAAATTTCCTGAATATCCATTTGATTTCTCCCTATGCAAACTGCGGATAGTATACCACAGTGCGCCGTGCAAGTCAAAGTGATTTTGCCGGCTCGATACGGACGGCAAAGTCAATGTGCGTATCGTCCCAAACACGCTCCGGCTCCAGTGCGGTGCAGTAGGCGCTCTGCTGTCCGGCGATGTCCATGCCGGCGTCCAGATAGACGTGGGTATCGGCATCGGGAACCAGCTCGTCATCGTGCGCGGTGCTTTCCAGCAGATAGGGTGTGCAGTGGGTCGCACCGAAGATAAACGGCTTTTCCGCACAGAAGCGAAGCCCTGCGCCCTTTTCGTCCGTGACGGCGGCGGTACGGGTACCCCAGTGTGCGCCGTTTTCAAAGGGACGGATATAATGGACGAAATTTTCCGTTACGGTTGTTTCAAAAGCGTCGATATAGCACGCTTTGTGGCGGTCGGGATAGGCTTCCAGCGGACCTGCGCCGTAGTAGGACATCTGCTCAAACTGCGGCTTCATGGTAAACGCCAGCGCCAGTCTCGCCAGCTTCGGCGCAATTTCACGCTTCTGCGCAGTGAGATGAACCGTCAAAGCCCCGTCCCCCGTAAAGGTAAAGGTCAGGGTGCCGTGCATAACAGGCTCCACACTGGCGCCGCCAAAGGACACACGGCAGATCACTTGGACAGCATCCGGTGCTTCCTGCACTTCGGTGCTGTAGGTCTGCTGGATGATCTGTTCCATGGACGCACTGCGGCGTTCCTCGGCCGTGCCGCCCTGATTGTAGGGATGCGCTTTCCAAAATTCGATGTGGGACGGCTTCGAGAGCATCTCTTCGCCGCCGCAGAGGATCTGCTCCACTCGACCGAACACGGTGTCAAACTGATAAACGGTGCTGCCCGATTCGACCGTGAGCATCCTGCCCTGCTTTTTCACCTGCGGTGCGGCCGTTTTGGCATAGGTCTTTTGCACTGCTTCGGAAAGCTGCAGTTGGGCAAAGCCCAGCAGAAAGCCCTTCTCCGCCCAGTCGGTTTCCTCGGCTGTGGCGATAAAGAAGGTCAGGAAGCATTCGCCCTGTGGCAAAGAGGGCATGGAGAACGCCATTTTCTGCTCGGTGCGGGGCGCAATGGACAGGGTGGGCAAGGTGCCGGTCTGCACGGTTTTTCCGTCACAGGTCAGCTTCCAAGTGATCTGCGTGTCGGACAAATCGGTGAAGAAGCGGCGGTTATACACAAACAGATCGCCATCCTCCAGCCGGACAGAGAAAGGCACATACGCCTGCTTCATGTCGAAATAGCCGGGTCTGGGGGTACGGTCGGGGAACACCATGCCGTCAATACAGCCCACCGTATCGCCTGTACCATAGCCGAAGTCGCCGCCGATGCGGTACGCCTTTGTGCCGTCGGGCTTTTTGACCGCCACGGCATGGTCACAGAATTCCCACACGCAGGCGCCGAACAGGGCGTCGTATTTATCCACAAGGTCGATGTGGGCGTGAATGTCGCCCGTGGTCATGGAGCAAACATACTCGCAGAAGAAAAACGGTTTCTTCGGGCGGTTCTGCAAATACTCTTCGGTATATTCCAAAGAGGAATACATACGGCTTTCCACGTCGGAAATATCCACGAAGCACTCGCCCACGGGCACCGCCTTGAATTCCAAGTGGGCGTTTTCGTAGTGCACCAACGCTTCGGGGTCACGGGATTTGATATACTGCCGCATGGCACGGTGGTTGCGTCCGCAGCCGCTTTCGTTGCCCAGCGACCACAGCACCACACAGCCGTGGTTTTTGTCCCGCTCAAACAGACGGCGTGCTCGATCCACATAGCTTTCCGTCCATGCATCGCCGTTGGAGAGCATGGACCAGCGCGGCCAATCCCATGTGTCCCGATATTCAAAGCCCATGCCGTGGGTCTCCAGATCCGCTTCGTCCACCAGCATAAAGCCCATTTTTTCCGCCATGTCCAAAAAGCGGGGATCGTTGGGGTAGTGGGAGGTGCGGATGCAGTTGCAGGACGCCTGCTTTAAAAGCACCAGATCCCGACGCATATCCTCCACGGAAACGGCATAGCCCGTCTCGGGATTGGAGTCGTGGCGGTTGATGCCGTATGCCTTGACCTTAACGCCGTTGAGATAGATGACGGCATCCTTGACGTCGATACGCCGCAGGGCGATCTGGAACGGGATGACCTCCCCTGCGCACTGCACCAAAAGAGTATATGTAGTCGGCACCTCGCAGTTCCAGAGGGTGGGATTGTCCACAGTCAGCGGTTCGGACAGACTGCCCTGCGCCACTGTTTTGCCGCTCTCATCCAAAAGGATGCAGGTTCCGACGGCATCCGTTTCCATTGTGAGCACGGCACTTTGCAGATCCTCGCGCACACTTTGGCGAATGTAGATGTCTTTTAAATGGTTTTCGCTGCGGTGCAGCAGATACACCTCACGGAAAATGCCGGACAGACGGAAATAGTCCTGATCCTCCAAATAGCTCCCCGTGCTCCATTTGACGACCAGCACATCCACCGTGTTCTCACCCTCGTGCAAAAGGGCGGTGATGTTGAAGTCGCTGATGCAGTGGCTGACCTGACTGTAGCCGGCAAATGTGCCGTTGACACACAGGTAGAAGCAGGAGCTGACGCCCTCGAAGCGGATATAAACTTCGCCGTCCAGAAACGCCTTGTCCAGCGTTACGGTGCGCCGGTAATGACCGCAGGGGTTCTCCAGCGGCACATGGGGCGGATCCAGCGGAAAAGGATATTTGAGATTGGAGTACACCGGCACATCCAGTCCGTCCTGACCGCTGACCTGCCAGCAGTAAGGCACAGGCATTTTGCGGTCGGTACTGCCCTGCGGGAACACCTCGGCGGCATCCTCAAAGCAGTCGTAGAAACGGAAATCCCATTCACCGCAGAGACTGCGAAAAAAAACGGAATTGCTACGCTCCCCTGCCAGCGCCGATTCTCGGTCGGCATAGGGGATGTAGTAGGCGCAGGGATCTTCACAGCCGACGTGCAGATGTTCCAGAGATTTGTGATAGTGCGCAAACATGATTGTCCTCCTCAAAATATGGAATCTAAAATTTCGATAGCATGGGCAACGGCGCCGTCATTGTTGGAGCGCACCACATATGTGGCGACAGCCAGCGCTTCCTCGGAGCCGTTCTCCGGCACGAACGCCCCTGCGGCGGCACGGAGCATATCCACATCGTTGTAGCCGTCCCCGATGGCGTACACACGGCTGTGAGGGACGCCGAGCCGATCCGCCAGCTTTAAAAGCCCCGAACCCTTGTGCACACCGCGGTGCAGTACCTCCACAAAGGTACCTGTGGTGGGCAGGAAGCTGACCGCCGCAAACTGCCGCAGATAGTCCTGCACCCGCAGGCTCTGCCCCTCGGGACAGCCCAGCATCACCTTCGCCCACGGGCGAGTGGCTTCGGCAGGATCCTCGATCACGGTATAGGGAATGCCCTGATTGGTAAAGTGGCGGTGGCTCTGGGGCGACAGATGGACGGCGAACGTCTCGTCAAAGGGGTACATCTCCACCGCAACCTCAGGAAAATCGGCAATCAGCTGCCGTAGGACGTCAACGCCCTCCTCCCCGATGCCGTCCAAAAAAGCGATCTCCCGCTTTTGAAAATCATACGCCATGGCGCCGTTGGACAAAAGCGCCGGCGCATTGAAAAGCGCGGTATGCCCGTATCGGTTCAGACCCTGATACGTTCTGCCGGTCGAGGCGGTGAACAAGCCGCCGTTTTGTGTAAAATATGTAACGGCATCCAGCACACACTGCGGCGTTTTGCCGCTGTCATCGTTGAGCGTGCCGTCAAAATCGCTGGCCAGCAGGACTTTGTCAAACTTCACTGTCCTCACCCTCGATCTGTTCTTTGGTATAGTGGAACACATAGCGTCCGTGCTTTTTGGTGGATTTACCGTAGTCGATCGCCTTTTTCGGACAGCGCTGGATGCATCCCAGACACTGCTGGCAGTTTTCGTCCCAGAACGGCATCCCGTCCGCAAGGACGATATTTTTCGTCGGACAAAACTTCTCGCAGGCACCGCAGCCCGTACAGTCGTAGGAGGTGTGGAAGGGCTTGGCACTGCGGGCATATTTGTTGAACAGATGGGAGCCGACAAAGGTCTTTAAAAACGGGAAGGAACCGACCGTTACCTCGAAACAGCCCGTGTCCCGGGCACGGATATGCTCTGCGATCTGCGGCAGCTGTGCCGCCGCCGCACGCACCTTGGCAAGGGCTTGCGACTCCTCCTCCGCTTTGAACGCAACGATGTAGGAGTCGGGCATAATCAGCGACCAACAGCAGTCCATGTGCATCCGCGCTTTCAGCACCCGCATGGTATAGCCCGCTTCGGCGCCGCAGGTACAGACCGCATAGGTATAGGCGCCCGCTTCCACACAGACATTTTTGAGAAAATCGGAGACCATGGCCGGCATATTCCAAGCGTACACGGGAAACACCAAACCAAAGGTTTCGCCCCTATGTACCGTGACAGGCAGCTGTGTGTCCAAGGTGATCCGGGTACAGCTGTCCCCTGTCTGCTCGGCCAGAGATCTCGCGACCCACTCGGAATTGCCCGTGCCGGAAAAGTAATAGATCATCTTGTCCTCCTCGTTCGCAGAAATCAATCGACATTATTATACAGAATTATGCCAAGGAATTCAATGGTTTTTTTCGTTTTCCCCCAGCGCTTCCAGCGCTTTGACCAGCGTTTGCTCCGGCTGCGCAGGGATATTCTTTTCCTGCGCACGGAACATCATCTGCCGAAGCCGCTCGCCGTTCAGCAGCCTTTGGGCGTAGGACACGTTATCCGCCGCCGTTTTTCCGCTGAAAGCAATGCCGTGCGCATCCGAAAAGGCGGCATTTCTGCGGCACCGCATCGTGGGAACGTGCAGGAGAATGCACACTTTTTCCAGCCTTGCCGCCGTACAGAGCAAAGAAGTCACCGCCGGCATAAACACGGCGTCCCCCACACTCATCCCCAAGGCGACATCCGACTCCATCACGAACACGTTTTGCAGATCTGCAAAGGCGCTCTGCCACATTTTTCGCCGTCCCGCATCCCCCGCCATAACCAGAATCTGCGTCTCGGGACACAGACGCTGTGCCGCGCGAACCGTGGACTTGATCTCGTTGCCGGACACACCGTCCGCAAAAAGGGTGAATGTTTTCCTGTCTGCACACAATCCCAGCGACCGACACGCCTGCGCCTTGCGTGTACATTGCAGATACTGTGACGGCAGAGGGATTCCGCAGACCTGCACCTTTTTCTCCCGTGCGCCGCCGTTGATGAAGTCAAAGGACAGCTCCTCATGGGGGATCAAATACAGTGCGCAGTCCGTCCGTCCCAGCTTTTCGCCGCAGAACAGATTCGGCGCCAGATAGACCTTGCGCACGGCAGGATCCTTGATCTTGCACAGCACCTGCGCCTCGGTACTGAGCGCCAGGTCATAATTGCCCTTTTCCAGCGCTGTGCGCATTTTTTCCGCAGTGGAAAACGGGTACAGTGTACAGCTATGCCCTCTGCGTGTGAGCGCTTCCTGCGCCGCACACAGTATCTCTTTTCCGGTTTTACAGGGCATAAAGATACGCATGGTCTCCTCCGTACAAAATGCTTTCGTCCTATTTTGCCCCGCAATTTGCCCCATATGCAGAAAACGGCAGGCGGATCGCACCGTCTGCCGTTTGAAGAAATGCTTATTTGAAAGTAATACTGTCCACAACGGACTGCGCCGTTTCATCCCTGTCGAGATACAGTCCCTTGAGGGTCACGGTGACCACGTGACCGTCCACCAATCCGACCAGCACGGTGTAGCGCCGTCCTTCGGGATGGGTATAGATCACACTGCGGAATTCATAGCCGTCAATGGTTCGCGTCTCGCCCTCATGCGCCGTAGTTTTTTGCAGCAGCGCTTCCACTTCGGCGTCGGTGCTCTGGGATGTTTCCGACGCCATCTCGATCATGATCTCCTCGGTGTCGTCCTCAATGTCCACGGCACTGCGGGTATTGAACAGACGAATCGTGCTGCCCTTGTCCGCGTACTCCATCTTGCACCAGTTTTCAGGGATATGCACATAAAACGAATCCTTTTCGCTGATGCGTCCTTCAGAGGGCGCTTCGGTGGATGAGACGGATTCTTCTGTCTGCGGCTGTGTATTCCCGCAGGCACACAGCGCAAAGAGCAGGACGATCGCAGACAATGCGGCGATCCATCTTTTCATATCGGTACCTCCTTAGGGCATATAGGGAGAGTTGGCCTCGGCATAGTCTGCGGGCATAATATAGGGGCGGATAAAGCGGATGGTGAAATCCACGCCCCACTGTCCCATCTTGCCCTTCCAGTAGCCGGAATGGGGCTCGATGGAAAGCATACCGTCGTAGCCGTTGATGTACAAAAGGTTCATGATGGGTCCCCAGTGGATCTGATCCAGACCTGCGGGCGGGTCATCGAAATGCTCGCCGTCGATATACATCGCACCCTTGATATGGAAATGGTAGAAGCGTTTGCACCAGTCGCGCATCTCCTTGAGATAGTCGCCCCTGCGGTTCAGACAATGGGAGGGGTCGTATTTGATCCCCAGCTCCGGCAATGCAGTATGAATCACGTTCCATTCTTTGGGCGTGAGGACGAAGTTTTCCCAGTCGCAGTTGACGGTGGCAATTTTGACATTCTTGCCCTCGGCATACGCCAAAAGCTTCGCAAAATAATCTATGGCGATTTGGCAGTTTTCCTCGAATGTCTTGCCCTCTGTCCAGTTGCAGCCCACGTTATACACGGGGCAGCCCAGCGCCGACGCGGCGTCGATCAGCCGCTGATCGTCCAGCAGGGCGGACGGGATCACCTCGCCGTTTTGGTCAATGCGCAGCTGTCCCCAACGTCCCATGGAGCCGACAGGCACACCGTACTTTTCGATATAGGACTTGATCTGCGGAACCTGCCGCACAAACTCTGCGGAGTCGTAGTTGTGGTTGACGCAAAACTCCACCGCTTCCAATCCTTTGGACGCCGCATACTGAAATCCGGCCTCGTCCCAACCCTGAATAATACCCAATTTCATTTTGTTTTCCTCCTTATCGTTTACAAGCATCCGCCAAAAGTGCAAAGGCACGCATCAAGGTGGATGCCGTCGTATCGCCGAGACTGATCAGTTCGTGGTAGTGATCGAACGCCACGCTCATGCAGTAGTCGTTGTCGGGAATGACGTAGCCGATGGCATCGTTCGCCAAGCCGAACACGATCGTCCCCTCGCCGAACAGCTCAACGATGGTTTTTTCACTGAAATCTTCGCCCTTGAAGGAGCCCTCCGCCGTCACGGAGGTGCCGCCGACCACAAGATCCTGACACACTTCCCCCGGCATCAGCGCCACACGGACACTGCCCAGCTCCATATAGCCGATCTCGGTGCGGATGTAGTACTTTCTGCCCTCTTTGAGCACATCATATGCCGCCAGATTCAGCTTGCCGGCGATGCGGATAAAGGGGTTGCGCACCTGGATATCCACCTCCCGGAACGCCAGGTTGAACAGCGGCGCCAGCACCGTTTCCTCCACAGGCGCCCAGTCCTCGTACCAGAGCGTGTAGGTCTGCCCTTTGCTTTGCGCAACGGCGCGCTCTGCGTCCTCCACCTGCTTATCCACCAAGGTGCGCACAATCTCGTCCTCGGTCATGGTCATCGCCAACGCCATCTTGCCCAGCTCGTTGCCGTAGCGCTCGGACTGCTGGACACGGCGGGTGAAATCCTGCCCGTTGTTGGTCTTGCCCCGGGACATATAGATGCCGGCAATGGCGCCGTTGAAGAACATGAAGTTGTAGCCCGCCTGGTTGATCGTCTCGCCCATATAGTACACATAGTCGCCCGAAACACCGCGACCGCTGCTTTGCCCGTCGTTGGTAGGCAGACCCGCCACGTCGGGATGGGCGGCGATGTTGACGATCATGGTCGGACGGGAACCGTCGTCCGGCGTAAAGACCAAACGGTTCATGTCGGTCATCAGCGCCGACGCAGAGGAACGGTTGCGGTTGTTAAAGTAATCCTCGCCGATATCCTTGACGGCATAGGTCATGGTGCCGGTCTGCATCTGTTTGCACGCTTCGACAATGGTATCCGCCACGGTCTCATACAAAAATTCCATGTATTTAGGATCGGTGCCTGTCTCCATCTTGCCGATATGCAGTACGCTCTTGAACAGATTGCGCACCACTTTGCCGAAGGTGTTCGTCCACAGACCCTCGGTGTCGATGCCGCTGTGGCAGTGCGTTGCGCTGACGGTGATGCCGGAGAAGGTCATCTCTCCCTCGGTCTTTTGGAGAACACGGGAACGGATCTGACGAATATCACGGTTCGTAATGCCGATACAGTCAATGGTCGCAAAAACAGCAGTGCCCCGCCTGGTGCTGTCGTCCAGTGCGATCACACGGGCACGCATATCGTCCAGCAGTTCCTCGACGCGATTGTTCATGCCGTTTTCCAGCATGATGTAGCCGCCCAGGTAGTAGTTATGCTCCTTGTAGTCGGAGGGAACGAGAGACACTTCCGCAGAGCCCAAACGCCAGCGGGCATTTTCCGGCGCCTGCGTCAGAAATTCGCCGGTGCCCTCTATGAAGTTTTCCCCTTGGTATGCATCCTTGGAATAGAAATTTTTGCCGTCCGGCAGCAGCAGATCCACTGCACCCAGAACGCCCGTCAGCACAAGCTCGATGCCCTTGGCGGCGGCATCGGAAAGCTTTCCCTTAAAGGAGGTATCCCGTGCAAAGGCGGTCAGCGACAGCGAAGAGATGCCGATACACACGGCAAGGATGGCGGCAAGAATCCGTTTGGACTGTTTCATGGACACACACTCTCCCTTTATTATTTACTTTATCATACCTGAATCGGCTGGTAAAATCAAGAGCAAAACATATTTTTCTTCGTAAAACAAAGAGAGCCGTCACACAGACAGCTCTCCATGGATGCAATGAAAATTATTTCGCCATGATGGAACAGACCAGATTGCTGATCTCGGTGGGATTCTCGATGGACATCCCCTCGATCAGTCTCGCCTGGGCATACAGGATCTTGGCATACTGCTTGAGTGTTTCGGGGTCATTGTCGGCTAAAGCGGTCAGCTTGTCGGCAATGGGATGGTCGGCGTTGATCTCCAGACAGATCTTGGCGTGGATGTCGTTGCCGTTGTTGGGCAGAGAATTCAGCACCTTTTCCATCTCCACGGAGACGTCCCCCTCCGTCGTCAGGCAGACGGGATGATTCTTCAGCTTGTTGGTGAAGCGCACCACGTGCACCGAATCGCCGATGCCCTCTTTCATGATCTCCAACAGGCTCTTGGCGTTCTCGTTCTTTTCCTTGAGTTTTTCCTTTTCCTCGTCGGTGGACAGATCCAGCGATTCCGCGCAGATGTTCTTGAACTTCTTGCCCTCGTACTCGTCCATCATCTTGAGCGCAAACTCGTCCACGTTCTCGGTCATGTACAAGATCTCGTAGCCCTTTTCCTTGAGCAGCTCCGTCTGGGGCAGCATATCGATCTTGTCCACCGTTTCGCCGCAGGCGTAGTAGATATCCGTCTGGCTCTCGGGCATACGGGACACATACTCGCTCAGGGACACCGGCTTTTTCTCGAAGGAGGACACAAAGATCAGCAGATCCTGCACCGCTTCCTTGTTCTGCCCGTAGTTCTCATACACGCCGTATTTCAGCTGTGTGCCAAGGGCGTCAAAGAATTTTTCGTAGGTCTCTCTGTCGTCGGTCATCAGCTTCTTAAGCTCGGTGCGGATCTTTTTCTCCAAACTCTTGGCAATGACCTTCAACTGCATATCGTGCTGGAGCATTTCACGGGAAATGTTCAGGGACAGATCCTCGCTGTCCACAAGACCGCGGACAAAGCTGAAATAATCCGGCAGCAGATCGGCGCACTTGTCCATGATCATCACGCCGCTGCTGTACAGCTGCAATCCCTTTTCGTACTCCTTGGAGTAGTAGTCGAAGGGTGCATGGGACGGGATGTACAGCAGTGCGCTGTAGGTCACGTTGCCCTCGACCTTGCTGTGGATGACCTTGGCGGGATCCTCGTAGTCAAAGAACTTCTCCCGGTAAAAGGACTTGTATTCCTCGTCGGTGACCTCATTCTTGTTCTTTTTCCAGATGGGCACCATGCTGTTGAGGGTTTTCGTTTCCACGACCGTCTCAAACTCGTCCTCGCTGCCCTCCTTGAGTTTGCGTGTTTCCACGTCCATGCAGATGGGGTAACGGATATAGTCGGAGTATTTTTTGACAATGGTAGAGATGGTGTAGCTCTCCAGATACACGCTGTAGTCCTCATTCTCCGTGTCGGGCTTGATGTGCAGGGTGATCACCGTACCGTGATCCTCTTTTTCGCACGGCTCAATGGTATAGCCCTCGGCGCCCTTGGAGACCCATTTCCACGCTTCGTCACTGCCGTATGCACGGCTCTCCACCGTCACGCAGTCGCTGACCATGAACGCCGAATAGAAGCCCACGCCGAACTGACCGATGATGTCCACATCCTCCTTCTGTTCGTTGTTCGTCTTAAAATCCAGCGAGCCGCTCTTGGCGATGGTACCCAGGTTCTGCTCCAGCTCCTGCTGGGTCATGCCGCAGCCGTTGTCCGTGATGGTCAGCGTGCGCTCGTCCTTGTTCACATCGATGCGGATCTGCATATCATTTCTGGAAAGACCGGTAATACCGTCGGAAAGAGAACGGTAGTACAGCTTGTCCATAGCGTCACTGGCGTTGGAGATCAGCTCGCGCAGAAAGATCTCCTTGTGGGTATAGATGGAGTTGATCATCATGTCCAGAAGCTTTTTGGACTCGGCCTTGAACTGTTTTGTGCGCATATAAATCACCTGACTGAAAATTATTAGCACTCCTTGTGTCTGAGTGCTAATATACTATACCCCATCTTTTCGGAAAATGCAAGGGCTTACAGGGAAAATTTACACTTTCGTAATAATCGCCCTTTGCAATCCGCCTTGCAGGATGCTATACTATAAATATACGCAAACTTTTTGCCGCACGGAGGGAACTGTGCCATGAAAAATCTCCTCTATATTTTTGCCGACGGACTGCGTGCAGACGCTTTCGGCGAGCACACACCGCACCTGAATGCGTTCTGCCAAAACGAGAACACCGCCGTGATCTCTGCCCATCCCCTGCCCGCTTCGTACCGGGCAACACTGTGGACAGGCAAAAATGTGCTCGGCACCGGGATGGTACGGGAGGGATTGCAGCTCTACCCTGACCACCGCACCCTGCCGCAGGTGCTTGCCCAGCAGGGGTACGCCACCGCATTCGTGGGGGAATGGCGCATTGCCGAACAGCCCTTTGTCCCCCGGGGACGGCACAGACTGGGCTTTGACGAAGCCTTCTTCTCCTTTGCGGGCATCGGCGACAAACGCCGGTTCTATACCGATACCCCCAGCGGCAAGCCCGCTTCTCCCGTGGCCACGGAAACGGAAACTGCCGTGTTTTTGGAACAGCTGTCCCAACTGCAATGCGGCCGCCGTCCCTTTGCGGCATTTCTCAACCTGACCGACAGCGGCGTGATCCCGGACGAATACAGACAGCCGGCATCTCCTTGGAAAGAAGCGCCCTCCTGCGGTGTGCGCACGGAAAAGAGCATCCCGTCCGATGCGCTGCAAACGGTCTCCGACGCCCTCGAACGACAGCGTGCCGTTGCATTTGCCGCCCTGCTGGATGCGAAAGTCGGCGCTGTTTTGGAAAAGACCGACCTTGACAATACCGTCGTGGTCGTCACCGCCTCCTGCGGCAGGCTCTATGCAGAACACTGCCGCAAGGGGAGCAACACCTTTTTTGAAGAAGCGATTCATGTGCCGTTCCTGACCAAGGGGTTCTCTCTTTCGGGACAGCTTTTGGACACGCAGGACATTTTCCCCGTCCTGCTCGACGCCATGGGCTTTCCGTCGCCTGTACCGGAAAGAGACCACGTTCTGCTGTTCGGCATGGGACCGGAACGCACATTCCGGGACGGCGCCGAGTGGCGGGGCATCCGCACCGCAGAGCACACCTATGCCGTCTGCAAACGGGATGATGCGGAGTATCTGTTCGATTTGCAAAAGGATCCGCTGCAGCTGCAAAACCTCGCCCTGCTCCCGCAAATGCATTCCCTGCGGATGCGTTTGCGCTACGCAATGTACCGTGATATGCTTGAGCAAAGCGACACCTTCCCCAAAAACAGCTACTACAAACAGTACTGGGTCGAACGCCGGCAGATCCTGCCGTTTCTGCGCTGAAAATTTTCCAAAAAACGATTGACAACCTTTACTCGGTATGATACGATATATATAGTTTTTGGTGACTGGCGGAAATTGTGAGCAACACAGTGGAGCCAAAAGCTTTTTATGCCGACCGCCTGGGCAGTTCCTTCATCGGAGCTGCCCTTTTTGTATTTCAGAAAGTGAGGAGACCATCATGAAAACGGATATCGAGATCGCCCAGTCCACCCCCATGCGCCCCATCACCGACATTGCCGCTGTTGCAGGCGTCGAGGACAAGTACTTAGAGCAGTACGGCAAATACAAAGCCAAGGTTGACCTTTCCCTTTTGAACGAAACCGAGAAAAAAGACGGCAAGCTGATCCTCGTCACCGCCATCACCCCCACCCCTGCCGGCGAGGGCAAGACCACGACCACGATCGGTTTGGCGGACGGTCTGCGCAAGATCGGCAAAAACGTGATGATCGCTTTGCGTGAGCCTTCCCTCGGTCCCGTATTCGGCGTCAAGGGCGGTGCCGCAGGCGGCGGTTACGCACAGGTCGTGCCCATGGAGGACATCAACCTGCACTTCACCGGCGACTTCCACGCCATTGGCGCCGCCAACAACCTGCTGGCCGCCATGCTGGATAACCACATCTATCAGGGCAACGCCCTGCACATCGACCCCCGCCGCATCACTTGGAAGCGCTGTGTCGATATGAACGACCGCCAGCTGCGTTTCATCACCGACGGTCTGGGCGGTCGGGTCAACGGTACCCCCCGTGAGGACGGCTACGACATCACCGTCGCCTCCGAGATCATGGCAGTGCTCTGCCTTGCCAACTCCCTGCATGATCTGAAAGAACGCCTTTCCCGCATCATCGTCGGCTACACCTACGATGAACAGCCTGTCACCGCCGGACAGCTGAACGCCGCCGGTGCCATGACCGCTCTGCTGAAAGATGCGCTCAAGCCGAACCTTGTACAGACGCTGGAGGGTACGCCCGCTTTCGTCCACGGCGGTCCCTTCGCCAACATCGCCCACGGCTGCAACTCCGTCATCGCCACCAAGATGGCGCTCAAGCTCGGTGACTACGCCGTCACCGAAGCCGGTTTCGGCGCTGACCTCGGTGCGGAGAAATTCCTCGACATCAAGTGCCGCTACGCCGGTCTGCGTCCCTCCGCTGTGGTGGTCGTCGCCACCATCCGCGCGCTGAAAATGCATGGCGGTCTTGCCAAAACGGAACTGGGCAGTGAAAACCTCGAAGCGCTGGAAAAGGGTCTGCCGAACCTGCTTCGTCACGTGTCCAACATGAAGAACGTTTACAAGCTTCCCTGCGTGGTGGCTGTCAACCGCTTCCCCACCGACACCGACGCCGAGGTGGAGCTGGTCATCGAAAAGTGCAAGGCGCTGGGCGTCAATGTGCGCCTGTCCACCGTCTGGGCAGACGGCGGCAACGGCGGCGTTGCACTGGCTGAGGAGGTTGTGCGTCTGTGCGAAGAACCCAACGACTTCTCCTTCAGCTACGAGCTGGACGGCACCATCGAGGAAAAAATCGAAGCCATCGTGCGCCGCGTCTACGGCGGCTGCGGCATTTCCGTGATGCCCAAGGCGAAGAAAGCCATTGCCCAGCTGACCGATCTCGGTTTCGGCAAGCTGCCCGTCTGCATGGCAAAGACGCAGTACAGCTTCTCCGACGACCCGACCAAGCTCGGCGCACCCGAAAACTTCACCGTCACCATCAAGGAAGTGAAGGTTTCCGCAGGCGCAGGCTTCCTCGTTGTCCTCACCGGCGACATCATGACCATGCCGGGTCTGCCGAAAGTCCCCGCCGCCGAACGCATCGACGTGGACGACAACGGCGTTATCAGCGGTCTGTTCTAATTTTTCGTATCAAAAAAGCCGAGGGTTCGCCCCCGGCTTTTTCTTGCATTTGTTTGGTTTTCATGCTATAATATGGAAAATATGTTTTGGAGGTCATACTATGTCTTTGTACACCTGCTATTGCAGAACCTTTCAGGCCGTCATGCGCTTCGCCTGCAAGTTTTTGGACTGGACAGAACCCCAGCTGCTCAAGGGCGCCGGTTCCGTCAAAAAACTGGCGGAAACCGTCAAAAAGAACGCCCATGACCGTGTTTTGATCGTCACGGACAAGGGGCTGATGGGACTGCATCTGCTGGACAATCTGTTTGAGGAACTGCAAAAGAACGGCGTTCAGTACACCGTCTATGACGGCACACAGCCCAACCCCTCCATCCCCAACATCGAGGACGCCAAGAAGATGTACGAGGATAACCGCTGTCAGGCGGTGATCGCTTTCGGCGGCGGCTCTCCCATGGACTGCGCAAAGGCCGCCTGCGCACGGGTGCGCTGTCCCAAAAAGCCCATTCAGAAAATGCGCGGCACACTGACCATCCGCAAAAAACTGCCCACCCTTTACGCAGTTCCCACCACGGCCGGTACCGGCTCCGAAACCACCCTTGCCGCCGTCGTGTCCGATCCCGAAACCCATGAAAAGTACGCCATTCAGGATCCCGTTCTACGCCCGAAATACGCCGTGCTGGATGCGGAGCTTACCGTCGGTCTGCCGCCGCACATCACCTCCACCACCGGCATGGACGCGCTGACCCACGCTGTGGAAGCCTACATCGGCAGAAGCAACACCAAAGGCACCGAAGAAGCCGCCCGCAAGGCGACCCGCATGATCTTTGAAAATATCGAAACCGCCTACAAGGACGGCAAAAATATCACTGCCCGGGAGAATATGCTGGAGGCGTCCTACCTCGCCGGTATCGCATTCACCCGTGCCTACGTCGGCTATGTACACGCCATTGCGCACAACTTCGGCGGTCTGTACGGTACGCCCCACGGTCTTGCCAACGCCGTAATATTGCCCTATGTGCTCGACTGGTTCGGCACATCCGCCCACAAGCGTCTGGCGCAGTTAGCCGATGCCGCCGGCATTGTCACTACCGAGACAACGGACGCCGAAAAAGCCACGCTGTTCATCGCCAAGGTTCGGGAACTGAACCGCAACATGAACATCCCCGAACATCTGGAAGTCAAGGCCGAGGACATCGAGACCCTTGCCCAGCGTGCCCTGCGGGAGGGCAACCCCCAGTACCCCGTTCCGAAGATCATCAACAAGCCGGAGATGATCGCCCTGATTCGCAGAATCGGCGGTCTCGACTGATCGTAAAAGTCAAAGATGGATGGAAGCCACAGCGCTCCCATCCATCTTTTTTTGTATACGAAAACCACGCGTTGGACGCGTGGTTCGGTAAGAATTAAATAG